>JAYUJS010000386.1:0-24877 GCA_043765095.1 Ferruginibacter sp. | reverse complement strand
TACTTATATAGTCCACCCCAGTTTTTGCATAGCTTTCTATATTATCTAAGTTTATACCACCACTAGCTTCTGTTTCATACCTGCCATCAATAATTTTTAATGCCTCCACAATTTTTTCTGGGGTAAAATTATCAAGCATTATCCTATTCACTTTTCCTACATGTATAACTTTTTCCACATCTTCAAGGCTTCTTGTTTCTACTTCTATTTTTAAATCGTAATTATTTTTCTGAACATAATTATATGCTTTTTCAATTGCTTTTTCAATTCCTCCACAATAATCAATATGGTTATCTTTAAGCATTATCATATCATATAATCCAAACCGATGATTTACACCTCCACCAATTTTCACAGCTTCTTTTTCAAGCAATCTAAAATTTGGCGTTGTTTTACGAGTGTCTAATAATTTTGTATGATAGCCTTCTAATTTTTGTACATACTTTTTTGTGAGCGTAGCTATACCACACATGCGCTGTATACTATTGAGCACAAGCCTTTCGCATTTTAAAATTGTATGCACTTTAGCTTTTACTTCAAAAGCTATTTCACCATACTTCATTTCCTCTCCATCTTTTTTTAATGGAGTAAAAATTATATTGGGCTGCATATATTTAAAAATTGTTTCTGCCACATGCATGCCTGCAAATATGCCATCTTGTTTAATTTTTAACACTGCTCTCCCATCAGCATTTTCGTGTATGCTAGACAATGTAGAGTGGTCGCCAACTCCAATATCTTCTGCCAATGCATTTTTTATAAGTTCATGTAAAGCTGCTTCATAATTCATGTTTGTAAAGTTAAGTAAGCGAATTGTAATTAGATGTTGCCAACATTAAAAATTTAATTTCAGTTTAAAGTAAAAAAATGTAGACACTCTCATATCTATTTTCAGATAGCACTTTTAAAATAGCTCATATTTTAAATCTTCAATTCTTTCCGTAGATAGTAATAAATGTGTTTTGAAACCAAGTTTTTTTGCAGTTTCAATATTATTGTAAGAGTCATCAATAAATAATGTTTCTTCTTTTTTTATGTTAGAATCTTTCGCTACAAATTCAAAAATATCATCATTCGGCTTTCGTAAATGTATTTCGTGAGAGTAATACGATTTTGTAAATAAATTATCAATAGTATCTCTGCCTGTTTCTTTTTTTAACGAAGCTAAAAATGCCTTTTTGTGTATAGCATTTGTATTGCTTAGTAAAAACAATTTATACATTGGTGCAAGGGTTTCTAAATAATGCAGGCTTTCTGCCCTCCAATCTAATAAAATTTTATTCCATGCCTCTTTTATTTCTATGTCAGTATTTACATTGTTGTTTAATGCTAATATTTTTTTATAAAAATCTGCTTCACTAATTTCCCCAGTTTCTAGTTTTTCAAATAGCTTATCTGAACTAAACTGAGAGTACATTTCTTCAAAATTATAATAGCCAAGTTGAATAAAAGATTGCTCTGTTTTTTTGTAATCAATATTAATGAGTACAGCCCCTAAATCGAATATTATATTTTTTAATGGAAACATTTCAGTATTTTTTTTGGCAAATATCCGAATTTGCTTACTTTTGCAATCTTTCCAAATAAATAATTTATTATTTTTTTAGAAAGGGCCTATAGCTCAGTTGGTTAGAGCACCTGACTCATAATCAGGTGGTCCCTGGTTCGAGCCCAGGTGGGCCCACATCAATTAAAGGTTTTAAACTGAAAAAGTTTGGAGCCTTTTTTATTTTCAAAAATAATTAGTTCAGTAGGTTTGAGCATCTCGACAGCAAGTCAGGTTTGTCTCCCGATATAAATGTAGGGATGGGCACACAATAAAAAAGATTTTAAAAAGTGTAAGTTTAGAACCTTTTTTATTGTGAATAATTCTTTTCACAATCTCATCGTAAAATTTGTACAAAAAGAAAAATTATTATTACTGGCATCTGCAAAAATCTTATCTTTTGAATTGTACAATTTACCCTCAACTCTCCATTGTACCCTACTATTTATTTGGTAATCAAAATTGGTAGATAGCCCTAGAGTTTTAAAACCATTTTCAGTATTGGTAGATATTAATATTTGTTTTCCATCGTCAAAGTACTCTCCCCTGCAAGCTATACTTGCTTTTTCATCTAGTTTATATTTTATTATCACCAATGTTGAAAACCAACTGCCATATTTATCTGGCGAAAATTTATCGCTACCAATATCTACACCAGCAATAATCCCTAGTTTTTTCGATGCTTCTATCTGCGTATAAAAATTGTGATACGTTCTTAATGCCTTCAAAATATCAGGTTTATCTGTGCCTATAAAATAGCTATAGTTTACCAAAACCTTGCTACTAATTTTATAATTTACTTGCATACCTATAGAAGGTGTTTGTATATAATTTGGCTTTTGTATTTTTTGCCATCCATTCAAAATTAAAAATGCAGCGGTTAGTTTTTCACTTTTATTAATGTATGATAATTTTGCACCAGTTTCAAAATATGGAGAGTTTTCTGCCAGCATGCTTCTAGTAAGTGTCCAACAGTCTGTACTTACAGCACTTTCAAACCCAATATGAGAGGGTATTACACCAATATCTAGCCAAAGGTTTTTACGCTTACTAAGCTTTACACCAATATTTACTTCATTTACAAATTGTGCCCAAGTAGGTTCTGCACTTAAATTGTATTGGGCATAATTACCCACCATTAAAGCAAGGTTTGCCCTTGTGTTTTTATCTATATAATTGGCTTTTACCAATATCAAATTGGCATTTATTTCATTATGCCTTTTGTGGTTGTATAAAAAATTGGGCTTCTCGTGGTTTGGTGGTTTTGAAAAATCGTAACTGTAATAAAACTCAGCATAACCGCTAAAGGATATTTTTTTAGCAGTATCCGATTGTGCCAATAAAAAATTAGCACTACTCATTAAAACTAAAAAAAAGAGAAATATTTTTTTAATTGTACTATTATTTACTTTCATATTTTTAAATAATTTTTACTAAAATAACTTAATATTTTAAACAGTTTATTTTAAATTATTTTACAATAATTCGTAAACAAATAAATATACTGTTTAGCACTACTTATCATAGAAAATATTTTTTAAAAAAATAATTTGCCCTTTCAATAAATTATAATATTATTATTCAAAAATAAAATTTGGTTATTACTTAACACAAAATTTAAAAAAATACAACTAAATTTCTTCATGTATAATTTCCATAAAAGTTTCAGAAATTTAATTAACTAAGTTTACAAACATTTACATTTTTAAGTAATAAAATCATTACTACCAATACTTTCAAAATGCATAAACTGTTGCATATTTTCTTATCAAACTTTTTAGATAAATTTTAAATTATTCATTATTTCATATAGATGTATATTTTATAACTTCAAATAAGCACAACTGCTTCTGCTGTTAAACGAAGCGTAAGTGCATAAAAATGTTTTGTTAAAGACCATAAAGCTGTTTTAAAAATAAAGTTTATTTTTACTGTATGACAAAAAAAGATATTATCATTATAGCTGGCGCAATAATAATGGCTGCCATTACAGGTATAGCCACACATTTTGGTGCAAATGCTGTTTTACTTTTTGCGTTTAGTGCCATTGCATTAGTATTGCTGGCTATGAATGTGGGCCACGCTACAGACCAGCTGGGCAGCCGTATGGGCCCTGGTGCCACCGGTGTATTACAATCTGCTTTAGGCAATTTGCCTGAGTTGTTTGTATGCATTTTTGCTTTACGTGCAGGGCTAGATAAAGTAGTTCAGGCGGCACTCGTTGGTTCAATATTAGCTAATTCATTATTGGTATTTGGGTTGGCACTGCTTTTAGGAGGATTAAAAAATGGTACACAAAAATTTAACTCTGAGCCGCCAAAAATGATAGCTACATTAATGCTATTAGCATTTGCAGCTTTGGCCATACCCACACTTACACATTACCTGCATACGGCTGCGGATACACATATAAATATGCTAAACGTAATGGTGGCATCAGTTTTACTATTGGTATTTATTGCAAGTGTAACTTTTACTGTAAGAGGCGACAAAACAATTGTACCCCAAGAGCCAACTGAAATTGTAGAGGGTCACAAAACTGCATGGTCTATGCCTGTCACTTTACTGGTGCTTGCTGGCTCAGGTGTAGGTGCGGCATTTGTGTCTGATTGGTTTGTAGAAGCCTTGCAACCTGCAATGAAATCGCTTGGTATAAATGATGTGTTTGCTGGTTTGGTAATAGTGGCTATTGCAGGTAATGCTATCGAAAATTTAGTAGGTATTCAGTTGGCTGTAAAAAATAAAGCAGACTATGCGGTAAGTGTAATTTTAAATAGTTCGTTGCAAGTAGCATTAGGCTTGTTTCCTTTATTAGTATTACTATCATTTGTAATGGGTGGTGCTATTTTATCTTTTGTGCTTAGTCCATTATTATTGTGCGCATTGGCACTTACCGTTATAGTAAGTACATTTATTGTATTTGATGGAGAGTCAATATGGCTAGAAGGTGTGGCTTTAATTGGTTTATATTTAATAATAGCCGCTGCATTTTGGTGGGGATATTTTTTTTGAAAAACGTAAAAATATGAGTATACAGCTTTTTACAATTTTATTTTAAATAAGTTTATATAGTTACTAAAAAATAATACAAAACACTGGCACTTTACAATTGTTTCATCTTTAATTAATTTTAGAAATTGCACTTTGTTTTTTATTTTAAATTTTAGTTTGTGCTATTGGCTTAGTTATTTTAAATGAACTAGCTTTTTTGAAATAGTATTATTGTCTATTTCAGCTTACAAATAAAAATATGTTTTAATAATTTTAATGTCACAACAACAATAAATTATTTTAAAAATCAATTACCACTATACGCAGCATATCATTTTAAAAAACACTCCTTCATAAACAGATAAATTGCTTAATTTTATAATAATTAATTTTATATTATGAAGATTTTTTTAATTTCCATTGTAGTTATGATAGGTGGGTATTGCAATATATTGAGTGCACAAAATATTACCTACTCACAAGCTGAGCGTGCTGATAGCCGCAATCTTAATTTTGAAATACTGGGAAAATTTGAAGGTGATTTTTTGATTTATAAAAACATTAATAGAGGTCATAAGATTACTATTTATAATAATGATATGGTATTAAAAGAAAGCATAAAGCTAGATTTTGTATCTGATAGAACCTACAATATTGATTTTATAAAATATGCAGATTGTTTTTTGATTATATGGCAATTTGAAAAAGGCAATATAACTTATTGCAAAGCTGCTAAAATGAATACAGCAGGCAAAATAGTGGGGGATGTAAAAGAGTTGGATACAACAAAAACTGGCTTTTTTGGCACAAAAACTTATTATGGGTTTACATATAGCGAAGACAAAAAGAAATTGCTAGTTTATAAAACTCAATCAAAAAACGAAGTATACCTTGTTTGCACAAAAATATATAATGAGGAATTATTGCTACAAGATAGTAGTCGCCAAGCTATACCTTACGATAATCGAGAGTCTTTTGATGATATGCAAATAGATAACGATGGCAATGTTTTATTTACAAAATTAAAAGAAAATGCGAGGCAAGAGTATATAAACACACTAGAGCTAATAGTAAAAAAAGTAAAGGTTGATAAATTAATTACAATTAATATTGCACTTGATAAAATACTTATACAACCGCCCGTTGTTAAAATTGATAATATAAATGCTCACTATATTATCAATTCATTTTCTTATAAAAAAAATGGTGGATACATTGATGGATTATTCTCTGCAATTATATCAAAAGATTCATTTGCATTATTACAAAAAGCTATTAATATTTTTGACGATTCACTTCTTACAAAGTTATCGGGCAAGCCTGACTGGCGAAGTGCATTTGATAATTATTTTCTTAAAAATATCATTTTAAAAAAGGATGGAGGGTTTATAGTTATTACAGAAGACTATTATAAACAAAGGAGATTTGGGGGTGCTGGCTTTGATGATAGACTTAATAATAATGTATTTGGTAGTGTTTCTGATTACTATTTATATAACCGAGGGTATAGTGGCTTTTATAGACCTTATGGAGACAATAACAATGCAAGAGATGTGGTATACAACTATGGAGATATTTTAAATTTTAGCATTTCAAATAATTTAAAATTGCAATGGAATAATGTAATTAACAAAACTACCAATGATGTAGAAACAGATAATTTTTTATCGTTTGTTAATATGAATGCAGGTGGCGAAATACATTTTTTATTTTTGCAAAAAGATAATAATAGACAAATATTAAGCGACCATGCAGTACAAACGGATGGCAGAATAATACGATATGCAACATTAAAAAGTAGAGAGGCGGGTTACGAATTTATGGCAAAACTGGGTAGACAGACTGGCGTAAAGCAAATGATTATTCCCTGTATTGTGCGAAACAATATTGCTTTTGCAAAAATTGATTTTTAACTTTACAAATTCTATAATTAATTTTAAACTGTGATAGGCATTTTTAAAGCCAACAATCCTTCTGGCAACGCTATTTTATTTTTGTATGCCTTTGTACTTAAAATTCCTATGTTTTTGCATACGAGTATGCCAAGTGTACAACCTTTAGATGGAATATTATATAAATATTGCTTACAATTCATAAGTCTTTTTGACAAAGGGTTTCCAATTATTTATAATATTATTGCTTTTTTGTTATTGTTTATTCAAGCCATAAGTTTCAATAAAATAGTAAATGACCAGCGGCTTTTAAAACAAAATAATTTTCTTACTGGTATGAGCTATCTGTTACTTACTTCTTTGTTTTCAGATTGGTTTAGTTTGTCTGCACCATTAATTGTAAATACATTTCTTGTATGGATTTTTACTAGGATAACTGTATTGTATAATAACCCAAAAGCTAAAGCAATTATTTTTAATATAGGTTTAGCTACAGGGTTATCAGCTTTTTTTTATTTTCCGTCTATTACATTTTTAATATTGGTAATTGCAGGAATCGCTATTTTTCGCTCTTTTAGATTACAAGAATGGGTAATGGTGCTTATGGGTATTATAACGCCATTGTATTTTTTTGCATCCTATCTTTTTCTTACAAATAATATAAGGTCTTTCCATTTTCCAGGCTTTCATTTTTCACATCCATTATTTGTAAATAATAAATGGGCATATACTGTACTTTTTGCAATAATTATTGTAACGTGTATTGGTATTTACTTTGTAAATAATAATATGAGTAGACAAGTAGTACAAACAAGAAAAAGCTGGCAGTTACTTTTTCTATACCTTGTTGTAGCAGCATTGGTGCCTTTTGTAAATGCAGGTTTCAATTTTTCTTATTGGGTTTTAATTACTGTGCCACTTTCACCAATTTGCGCAGCAGTTTTTTTCTATCCACAAAAAAAAATTATACCACTTTTATTGCACTGGTGTTTATTTGGTTTGTATGTTGCTATACAATTTAACAAATAAATTATATTAAGTTATTCAACTTACAAATAAGAGATAATTTTTATTATTAATACTATCCATAATGTTAAGCGAAGTATCTCTTCATATAATAATAATATTGAGGCTTTGTTTTGGCACTTTAACAGCACAATATTAATTTTAAGGCTAATTGTTTTTTAAGATGCATAATATAAAGAGAGGTTGTCTCGGTTTTATCCAATAGTACGCTAACAATCCCATTATCATTTTTACCTTTTTAAATTTTGTTTTAATTTCCGAAATTTTTAATTCCTCAATTCCTACCACTTATCCTACTTTTATTGCCATCCATCTAAAAAATAAAAATTATTTTTATAAAACTATTTATTTATATTATTGATATACAATATAATATAATAATATTTAGTACTATAACAGTACATGCTACTAAATTTTAAAAGGTATTATGTTTTGCATAGTACTAAACAAAGTCTATCTTTGTGTTATCAAAGTAGGAAATAATTTTAAAAATATTATAAAATGAATATAGATAACACAGCAAGCCAAATGCGCAAAGGAGTATTGGAGTTTTGCATTTTATCTGTAATAAAATTGGGAGAAGCTTATCCTTCAGATATTATTGACAAAATGAAGGCTGCCAACCTCAATATTTTTGAAGGCACGTTGTATCCCTTGCTTACAAGATTAAAAAATGCCGAACTGCTTTCTTACAGGTGGGAAGAAAGCACCAGTGGGCCACCGAGGAAATATTTTAGCCTCACAGAAAAAGGGTTGTCTTTTTATACAGAACTAGAAACCACTTGGAATGAAATGGCAAATGCGGTAACGACATTAACAAAATAAATGTTTCCGCACAAAGCGGGAACAAATGTAGGTTTAATAAACGGGTAGGGTTCGACAAACTAACTCACACAAAACAAAATCTTCAACTCAACAACAATAACCAACATAAAATTAATTTTATGAAACAAGTAATAAACATAAACTTTCAGGGCAGAATAGTACCAATAGAATTAACTGCTTATGAAATACTAAAAAGCTATATAGAAAGTCTTTCTCGTCATTTTGATGCAGAAGAAGGCAAAGACGAAATTATAAACGATATAGAAAATCGTATTGGCGAGCTTTTTCAAGAACGTATTAAAGCAGGGGCTTCCTGCATTATAGATGATGATGTAAATGCTATTATTAAAAGCATTGGCCGTCCAGAAGATTTTGACGACGCTGAGCCATCTTCTGCTACAAATACTCAAAACACACAACAAAATAGCACAAAGACTAACCAAAATCAATCAACTCATACAACTGCTAGTGGCAAAAAAAGATTGTTTAGAGATGAAAACCATAAATTGGTAGGTGGTGTTTGTAGTGGTGTGGCTAATTATTTTGATGTAGATATTGCCATTGTGAGAGTTGTTTTCCTAATAGCACTTTTTTCTTTTGGAATTGGGTTTATACCATACATTATCTTATGGATAGCTGTTCCAAGTAGTGCAACAACAGTTATTGGAAGTCGTCGCAAAAAATTATATAGAGATGTAGATGAAAAATATGTAGGTGGAGTAGCAAGTGGTATTGCCAATTACTTTGACATAAATGTATGGATACCAAGAGCAATATTTTTATTGCCTTTGATTTCGCTTTTTTCTAGAAACAGTTGGGGGCATTTTAGTGGCTTTCATGATTTTGATATTTTTAACCTTAGCCCTGGGCCATTATTTATCTATATCATATTATGGATAGTATTGCCAGAGGCAAAAACTACAGCTGAAAAATTAGAAATGAAAGGTGAAAAAGTAGATATGAATTCTATAAAAGAATCGGTAGTAGAAGAAATGAAAGGAATACAGCAAAGAGTACAAAAATACGGTAAAGAGGTAAGCGAAGTGGTAGGTGAAAAAGGAAAAGTTTTTGGAACAGAAGCTTCCAAAATTGGGAAAAGAAGCGGTAATGTATTTGCAGATATTATAATATTTATCGTAAAAGGATTTGTATATTTTATATTGGCAATTGTTGGTTTTTCTTTAGTGGTTGCCCTATTTGCAGCTGGTATTGCATCGTTTTCTATATTTCCATTAAAGGATTTTATTTTTACCAGTGGTTGGCAAAATGCATTGGCTTGGGGTACGCTTATTTTCTTTATACTAGTACCTATTATTGGTATCATTACTTGGGTTATTAGAAAAATAACGAAAGTAAAATCAGGTAGTAAAATGCTTCGTCTTGGTTTTATAGCAATGTGGGTAGTGGGTTGGGTGTTTGTTAGTTTTTTATTAGCATCTATTTCTAAAGATTTTAAATATAATTCCAATTTAAATACAGATGATGTAGCAATTATAAACCCAAATGTAAATGCATTAGACGTGAGCAATGCAAAATCAGGCATCAATTATTCAAGAAGAAATTGGTTTGGTGATAACGACTTTTTTGATTTGTCTGGCGATGATGAAAGTGTAACCGTAAGAAATGTAAGAGTAAATATAGAGAAATCTTTTAATGACAGCTTTAAAGTAACTATGTTAAAATATGCTAGTGGCAAAAAAGTAAGCTACGCCGATTCTTTAGCATCATTAATAAATTTTAATATTCAACAAAAAGATTCTTCGCTTATTTTAGATAGAGGTGTAATGGTAAACATGAAAGATAAATTTCGTAACCAGCGTGTAATTGTAACTATTTATGTACCCATAGGTAAAAGAATACGTGTGCAAAATAATATTGGTTGGTTAAATCAAATACAATTTAACGGCCCAGGTTTTCAAACAAGTTCTTATGATGATTTAGTATTTGAAAATGTAGAGCAGGGCTGGGAAACTGCTATATGGTATACGATGACTAAGGATGGATTATATACTCTAAACGGTAAACCTGCTAGTAATTATAAAAAAAATGGAGTAAAAATAAATGATGATGGCATAGATGTAAAAAGTGGAAAACAAAGAATTCGTATTAATGATAATGGTATTTTAATAGATGAAAACAATGTAGAAGAGAATAATGACGACGAATCGGGAACATACCGTTATGACGACAAAGTACCTACAAATAAATTTGATTCTATGAGATTAGAAATTAAAAAACAAGAAAAGAAATACAAAGATTCCTTGGAAGAAGCAAAAAAGAAAATTAGTGCAAGCTTAAATCATTATAATGATGCTAATTTATACAATGTAATGCCTAGTAATTTATTGGTAGGAATATTTAATTAATATAAGTTTGTTGAGGTTGATGAAAATCCCTGCTGGAGATGGTGGGGATTTTTTAGTAAATGAGGTAGAGAAAATTACATAATAAAATTTGTAGTATATTCGTAACACATTTTAATAACTATGGCAGCAATAGCAGGAGTTGCAACAAAAAGAAATACAAATGGGCAACTCACCCATGTAACAGTAGATGTGGGTAAACACAAGGAAGTTATACCAATATTTAGTGAGATAGGACTACTGGATAAAACAGATTTTCAAAAAAGATTTGAATAAAGAGCAAGTATGGAATATGCAATACCACAATCGTATTCGTTTATAGGAGAATTATAGAAGCGCAAAAGCAATTATATTGCAATCTGTTATTTTTAAACTAAATGGATTGGTAGAAATATTATTTTATAAATATTATTTTTATATGCAAGAAAATGATAAATACAATGTGTATTAAATTTACACTTTTATGAATAGTATATTTTACAAATATAATAGTTATCTCAAAATACAAAAAATGAGAAATGTTTTTGCAGCTATAAGCCCAATAAAAATACAACTTGATATTTGATTTTACATATTGAAGAAGATATTTACCTAATAAATAATTTTACCAATAATGACTCTAACGACTATCCTTATTTTATTAAAGCCATAAAAATAATTTCACATTTATTTTCAAATCAAAATATGCTGCATTTGTATTTACATTTGCAATTACAAAACACTAAAATGATAAATACCCCTTTTACCGAAAAACATATTGCTCTTGGTGCAAAAATGGCTGAATTTGCTGGTTTTAATATGCCCATTTCTTATAAGGGTATTAATGAAGAACATGCCGCAGTACGCAACAATGCAGGCGTTTTTGATGTGAGCCACATGGGAGAGTTTATGATAAAAGGAGAGCATGCACTTGAATTGATTCAACGTATAACCACCAACGATGCAAGCAAGCTTATTGCTGGCAAAGCACAATATAGTTGTATGCCAAATAACGATGGTGGAATTGTAGATGACTTATTGGTGTACTGTATTGAAGAAAATAAAACATACATGCTCGTAGTAAATGCAGGTAACATTGCAAAAGATTGGGATTGGATAACTGCACACAATAACAACAATGTGCAAATGCAAGATATTTCTTCTGAGACTTGCTTACTTGCAATACAAGGCCCAAACGCTACAAAAATATTACAAACACTCACCGATATTGATATTTTAAATCTTACTTATTACACATTTTCAAAAGGAAAATTTGCAGGTGTAGATAATGTATTAATAAGTGCAACGGGTTATACTGGTAGTGGTGGAGTAGAAATTTACTTTGCTGATAAAGATGGCGCAGCCGATAAAATATGGAGTGCTATTTTTGAAGCAGGTTCAGCATCGGGCATAAAACCAATTGGGCTAGGCGCAAGAGATACATTGCGTTTAGAAAAAGGATTTTGTTTATACGGAATGGATATAAATGATACTACATCTCCAATAGAGGCGGGGCTTGGTTGGATTACAAAATTTACCAAAGACTTTACCAACAAAACATTATTTGAAAAACAAAAAGCAGAGGGAGCTACAAAAAAATTGGTAGGTTTTGAGATGATAGATAAAGGCATTGCCCGCCACGATTATGAAATTGTAGATGTAGATGGAAATTTAATTGGAAACGTAACATCTGGTACGCAAGCACCATCTCTATGTAAAGCCATAGGAATGGGCTATGTAGCTAGTGCACACACTAGTATAGGTAGTGAAATTTTTGTAAAAATTAGAGATAAGAATATGAGAGCCGTAGTGGTAAAAGTGCCATTTGTGTAAAAAATTATTATTATTTGTCCTGTGCTTTACAAATTTCCTTGTGCCTTCACATTAAGACAAAATAAAAATACACATGGCATCAGTAAGCATTCCTCGGTTTTAGCTATATACACAAGTATTTGATGTTTTCATTGTAATTTAAAATGCATCATAAAAAAATGACACTCTTCAAAATCGAAACACTTATAAACAGCACCCCCGAAGTTGTTTTTAACCCTAGTAGAAGTATAGATTTGCACCTTATTTCTACCTGCAAAACAAACGAAAAAGCTATTGCAGGTGTTACCAAAGGTTCAATAAATCTACACAAAAGCGTAACTTGGTAGGCAAAACAATTTTTTAAAAAACGCACTTTCACTTCTAAAATTATTGCTTATAATTACCCTTATTCTTTTACAAATTAAATGAAAAAGGAGATTTAAAAAGGTTTTCTCACCAATATATTTTTGAAATAATGACTGTTAGGACATTAATGACTGATATTGTTTATCTACAAGCCCCTTTTGGCATACTAGGAAAATTTGTACTTTAGTTGTTTCTCAAAAATTATTTTAAAAAATTGCTAACAATACGAAATGAAGTAATAAAAGAATATGCGAAGAATGATAATTTGAATAAATATTACATGCATTTACCAAAGTTTTAAAAAGTAATTTCTCCTTAAGCCAATAAACTGTTTCTAAAAACTAATGAATAACTATTAAAAATAACAAAAAATTAGTTATCATTGCTTTATTACTAAATAATTGAAAGATAATTAATACATTGGAAACTAAAATAAAAATTGTAAGGGTTTTTAATCGTTTTATTTTAGGAGGTCCATCCTTAAATGTATCTTTCCTAACTCAGTTTCTCTCATCTAGTTTTGAAACTAAGCTAATTATTGGTTCAAAAGATACCGATGAGCAAGAAGCCGTTGAACTTATAAAACGTTACGGAATAGAGTTTACTGAGGTTACAGAAATGAAAAGAGCCATAAATCTTATTGAAGATTTTAAAGCCTATATAAAAATTAAACAAATTATTAAAGATACTAATCCAAGTATCGTACACACACACGCATCAAAACCTGGTGCAATAGGTCGTATGGCAGCTTCTAGTTGTAAGGTGCCAATTATTCTACATACATATCATGGGCATGTTTTTCATTCATATTTTGGTACAATAAAAACTTTTATTTACTTAAAAATCGAACAATTTTTAGCAAGAAAATCTACTAGAGTAATTGCAATAAGTGAACAGCAAAAATATGAATTGGCTACAATACATAAAATATGTAACAAAAATAAAATTGTAGTTATTCCATTGGGTTTAGATCTTGATGCTTTTTACCAAAATCAAATTGAAAAAAGACTTGCTTTTAGGCAAAAATATAATATTGCAGATAATGAAGTAGTGATAGGTATTATTGGTAGGCTTGTATCAATTAAAAACCATTCTCTATTTATTAATGCGATAGGAGCAGTTTTAAAAAAAACTACAAATAAAATTAAGATTATTATTGTTGGTGACGGTGATGAGCGACAAAATATAATGACACTACTAACTAAACTAAATATAGAGTATAATTATTACCCAGATGATAATAATTGTAAAACAGTTACGCTTACATCTTGGCTTACAAATATGGATGAGGTATATGCTGGTTTAGATATTGTAGCACTTAGCTCTTTAAATGAAGGCACACCAGTATCGCTCATTGAAGCTCAAGCCGCTTGCAAACCCATTGTAACCACAAATGTAGGTGGTGTTGTAGATGTTGTATTAGAAAATAAAACAGCCTTTATTACACAATCTAACGAAGTAGGTGCTTTTGCAAATGCACTATTACGACTTGTTGAAAGTAAAGCATTAAGAGACGAAATGGGAAAAATTGGGTACGACCATGTAAAAGATAAATTTGATAAATCAAGGTTAGTAAATGATATGGAAAATTTATACAACCAGCTTTTAAGAGAAAAAGGATTATTACCGTCCGAAAAATAATCTTAGTATATGAAACAACTTCAATTGCACATAAAATTATTACAAAATAATATTTTTAATGCTCAAAAATGTAAAGCTACCGTTTCCGTTGCTAATGTTAGTTGGCATATTGATCATTCTTTAAAAGTAATTTTTAATATTATAGACTCGTTGCAAAAATCTGACCCTAAAAATTACAAATGGAAATTTAATACAGGGAGAACACTTGTTTTATTGTTAAATAAAATACCAAGAGGAAAGGGCAAAGCGCCAGCACCAGTAAACCCCCTCGAAAAAGCATCTGAAGATGTACTAAAAAAAAATTGCGAAGATGCTTTACAAAAAATAAATGAATTAGATAGATTGCCTGCAAATAGTTATTTTCTGCATCCTTATTTTGGAAATATGAATTTGAATGCAGCAAAAAAACTTTTAGTAATACATACCAAGCATCACATAAAAATTATAGAAGATATTATAAAATAATAGTTATTATTTGAATGCATTTAAGCGGTGACACTTCTTATAAAACTTTTAAACAAGAAATTACTTTCATATAGTTGTTACCTTTAATTGAAGCAGCTAAAATTTTAAATACACCCTATTATTTATCCTTATTTATTTTGCATTTACCTTTGCATACAATTTAAAAAATAAAATGAGCGTACAACATTTATCTGAACAAGAAATTATTAGAAGAGAAAAACTAGCAGAGCTTACTAGCCTAGGTATTGATGCATACCCCGCTGCATTGTACCCTGTAAATATTACTGCCGCTGAAATAAAAGAAAAATACAAAGGGGAAGAAAACAAAGCTGATTTTGCTAATGTATGTTTAGCCGGGCGTATAATGAGTGTACGTGATATGGGTAAGGCAAACTTTGCAGTATTGCAAGATGCATCTAGTAAAATACAATTTTATATAAAGCAAGATGATATCTGCTTAGGCGAAGATAAAAGCATGTATGCAAATGTGTGGAAAAAGCTTATAGATATTGGAGATTTTATTGGTATAAAAGGACATGTATTTACAACTAAAACAGGCGAAACATCTATACATGTAACAGCATTTACAATTTTAAGCAAAGCACTCCGCCCATTGCCTATTGTAAAAGAAAAAGATGGCGAATCGTTCGATGAAGTTACGGACCCAGAGTTTCGTTATCGCCAGCGCTATGCAGATTTGATTGTGAACCCAAGCGTAAAAGAAGTGTTTATAAAGCGTACTAAAATGGTAAATGCCATTCGTACTTTTTTAAATGAGCATGGTGCTATAGAAGTAGATACGCCAGTGCTGCAAAGTATTCCTGGCGGTGCAGCTGCTCGTCCGTTTAGCACACATCACAATGCGCTTGATGTTCCTATGTACATGCGTATAGCAAATGAGTTATATCTTAAAAGACTCATCGTTGGTGGTTTTGAGTGGGTATATGAGTTTAGCAAAAATTTTAGAAACGAGGGCATGGACAGAACACACAACCCAGAATTTACCGTATTAGAATTTTACACTGCTTATAAAGATTATGAGTGGATGATGGATACTACGGAAGAATTATTAGAAAAAACTGCCATTGCTACCAATGGAATAGCAACAGTACAAATAGGAGAAAATGAAATTAGTTTTAAAGCTCCTTACAAGCGCATAACCATGTACGATGCCATAAAAGAGCATACTGATTTTGACATTAGTGAAATGGATGAAGCTGGAATAAGAAATGTATGTAAGCAAATAAATATACATGCAGATGAAAAATGGGGCAAAGGAAAACTAATAGATGAAATATTTGGCAGCAAATGTGAGCACCATTATATACAACCAACTTTTATTACCGATTACCCAGTAGAAATGAGCCCGCTTACAAAAAAACACCGCAGCAAGCCAGGCTTGGTAGAGCGTTTTGAGTTGATGATAAATGGAAAAGAAATTGCCAATGCCTATAGTGAGCTAAACGACCCAATAGAGCAGCGTGCAAGGTTTGAAGACCAAATAAAATTGATGGAGCGTGGCGATGATGAAGCCATGTTTATAGACTATGATTTTCTTCGTGCATTGGAATATGGTATGCCGCCTACAAGTGGTATTGGCTTTGGTATTGACCGTTTGTGTATGCTGCTTACAGGGCAGGTTTCTATACAAGATGTGTTATTGTTTCCGATGATGAGGCCTGAGAAAATGGATTAAGATTTATATTATGAGATTAAACTTTCTATTTAAAATAATGCCCAATGCTCATTATTTTAATTCACTAAATCTCTATGTTAAAAATTGTTTTTAATATTTTAATTTATTAAAGGTTGGGTTAAAATAATGTAAAATTAAAACCTGCTTTTAAATTATTCGTACATTAGCGTATAATTCACCAAAGAAAAAGGAGGTATAAATGTCTACAAATTATTCCATGACGCCCTCGGTATGTGTTTACTAACCGTACTCGTCACACAAAGTAAATTTGGCCCCAATGAGGGCAGGTCGCTGGGTTTATCTCCAGCGACTTTTACTTTTATAGAAGGCTACCCTTACAATTATAATTTTCTAGCTTGTGTTTTAAATATTTTACAAAGTGCAAAGCATGTTTGCTGTTAAAATATTTTTAGCTTAAGAAATACTAATAACCGTTAGTTTTGTAAGTATACTTATGGCTAAAATAAAAATACAATTAAACGAAACAAAAAAAGATAGCATTTTAAAAAATGCAGCTATGCTTTTTAGGAGTAAGGGTTTTAAAGCTACATCAGTACGTGAGCTAGCAGACACTTTGGGTATAGAAGCGCCAAGTTTATATAATCATATTGGTTCAAAAGCAGAATTGTTGCAAGAAATTTGTTTTGATATTGCTACCGATTATTCTACGTTTATGCAAACCATTATTTCTTCGTCTGAAAGTGCTGATATAAAAACAAAGAAGCTTATAGAGTTTCATATTCAAAAATTATTTGTAGATTTTGATAAAGTATATGTAGCAGATTACGAATGGAAACAATTACCCAAAAAACAACTAGAAGAATTTTTGATACAAAGAAAAATTTATGAAAATAATTTTGTAGAAATTATTGAGGAAGGAATTCAAAAAAAATTATTTAAAAATCTTCAACCTCGCATTACAGTATTAACAATACTTTCTGCAGTGCGTGGGCTAGAGTTTTTAAAAAGTAAAAAAAATAACTTTACGGTAGAAGTGCTACAGCAAAACATGGTAAATCATTTATTAACTGGTATTACAAATTAATATGGCAGCACACTTTCACTCATTAAGGGTAAATAAAATTATAAAAGAAACGGCAGATTGTGTATCGGTATGTTTTGATGTACCGAGTGAATTGATACATACATTTACTTTTAAAGAAGGGCAAAATATAACATTGCGGAAAACTATAAACGGAGATGAAATTCGTCGTAGTTATTCTTTATGTGTAGCTCCTTATGAAAACATTTTAAAAGTAGCTATAAAAAAAGTAGAGGCTGGTGTTTTTTCTACCTACGCAAATGAAGTGTTAAAGGAAGGGGATTTATTAGAAGTAATGCCGCCTACGGGAAGATTTAGCAGTAAAAATAAAACAGGAAATTATATAGGAATAGCAGCAGGGAGCGGCATTACGCCCATACTTTCCATTATAAAACATTTGCTGCAAACACAAGCAGAAAGTAAGTTTACACTTATATATGGCAATAAAAATAGGGGCTCAATTATTTTTTTTGAAGAAATAGAAGCCCTAAAAAATAAATTTATACAGCGGTTTAATTGTATAAATATTTTGAGCAGGGAGCGTACTGATGCTACTATAAACTACGGAAGAATTGATACAGCAAAATTAGAAACTCTTCAAACGCTAGTACATTTTAAAACCTTTGATGATGCGTATTTATGTGGACCAGAAGAAATGATTCTTGCATCATCCACTTTTTTAGAAAAAGAAGGACTTGCAAAATCTAATATACATTTTGAATTGTTTGGAACGTCAGTTGGTAAGGGGCAGTTAGCAGTGGGAAGTGCGTCTCACAATTTTGCGGGAGCAGAAGGCAGGGGGCAAAAGGTAGTTGATAGCGGGCAAGTAGCAAAGAGTAGTATTACTGTAAAGTTAGATGGCAGAAGCTACGATTTTGAACTTGGTTATAAAGATGGAAATATTTTAGATGCAGCAATGCAACAATTAATAGACCTGCCTTATGCCTGCAAAGGCGGCGTATGCTGCACTTGTAGGGCAAAACTTATTGAAGGAAAAGTACACATGGATGTTAACTATGCATTGGAAGATGATGAAGTGGAGCAAGGATTTATACTCACTTGTCAAAGTCACCCATTAACTAATAGGGTGGTGCTTGATTTTGATGTGAAATAGAATTATTGATAACTGAAAGATTTTTTTATAATAGTATAACCCTTATAGTAGATACTACGAATGTATTATAATTCATTTAGCCTCACAAGTTTTACTTAATCCGCATATACAATAGCATAGATTTTATTAATAATATCTCCTTGCTTATGCTGCTTTTATAATAAAGAGGAATAGACTAAAAATTCATAGTTAATATATAAAAATTCAAGAATAAAATGCTACTTAAAATTACAAATTTGTAAATCCACTTATAATTAAGCACTAGAATTTTTTGAACACTTAAAAAATTGTTAATCCACATATAAAATAAATACTGCACAAGCCTTATTTAAAGAAAAAAAATTATTTTTTTACCATGCTAATTATGTAAAACAAATGTTAATTTTAAAGAAAATTGTAAATAAATAGTACATTTTCAATCAAAATTAATAAAATATAACTATGTAAATAGTTTGTAATCAATTTTATAAAACTTTTTAATTTTTTTTTATTTTTTTTTAAAAAAATAGTAAAAATACTATTAGATTTGATAAAAATTAACAGTTTATGTCTTGGGCACAATTCATTTTAATTATTGGCGTTGTTACTTTGTGTTATTATCTTTTAGTTGGTGGATACATTTTACTAAAAAATGGTAAATTGTTTGGTATGCCAAAAGGGAAGCCAAAAGAAATAGTGCCTCAAATAATACCAGTAAATAATGGAACGATATCTACTAAAAAAACAATAAATCAAAATGATTTTATTTTAACAGATAATAGTTTTAATGAACAAAATAAATTTGATTTTGACGCAGCGAGTTTAAACTATCAAAACGGTATTATTGATTTATCTGGTGAAAATGCTTTTAATAATGATTACGAAGCAGAGTTACCTTCACTTGAGGATACATTTAATGAAAATGAAAAAATTACAGACAACTCAAATGAAATATTCAATGGTACATCTTTAGAAACAAAAGAAAATTATTTAGATAATGATAATTTAAACCAGTTTGAAAGTGATACTAAAATTTCGCAGCAATTATTTAACCTTGATAATGATGATATTAAAAATGAAAAATTGAGCCAAAATGATGATTTAATTATTGAAAACGACATACCAGCAACTAATGTGACAATAAATACCGAAGCTATTAACGAAATAAATAAAGAACCTACAGAAAAAATTAACGAAACAAAAGAACCAATAATAGAAAAACCGCTAAAAATGGATTCTCTTTTACATTTAATAAACAATAATTTAAATAGCAATGGCAATAATAGTTAAGCAAAAGGTTTTTAAGCAATTGTTTAAAATAATTGTTTTTAGTAGCTGTTTATTTTATAGTATGCCAACATTTGCACAAGATTTAGTTGCTGATGCTACAAGTATTAAAAGTGGAATGTCAAAAATATGTTATTCTATTGCTCTTATAGCACTTTTAATAGGAGCGGTAAGGATAATGGGGAAATCGGGAGAAAGAGATGATTTACATAAGGAAATAAAAAACTGGGTTGCTGCGGTACTATTTTTCTCAGCAGCTGGTTTAGCATTAGATAAATTTAGTGCTTAATAAAAACGGAGTCTCACTATTGTTAATAATAAAAAAATCAAAAAAATGAAAAGAAACCAATTAAGAACAAATCAAAAGGATTATGCAATCTCGCTAATGCTTAAAGTTTTTAAAGTAATTACTTTAGTATTTGTAGGCTGTATTGTATACAGTGTTCCAGCACTAGCACAAGCATCTGGTGTATCTGCTGGTATGACTTCATTAACTACTGAAGCTGGTACTATTAAATCTACTGGAAAAACTATTTTGTATTCACTTGCAGTTATTATGTTATTAATAGGTGCAGTAAGAGTAATGAGCAAAGTAGGTGGCGAGAGAGAAGGACTACATAAAGAAATTGCAGGTTGGTTAGGTGCTGCAATCTTTTTTGCAGTTGCAGCTCTAGTAGTAGATAAATTTGTACCTGCTTAGTAAGTACAAACTTAGTGGGTTTATACTATAGTTTTAATGATTATTGGCATATCATGCAATAAGGAGCGCTAATAGTTATTAAAATTATAGTATAACTCATTTTTAAATCTTAATTTTTAAAAAATGTACACAATAAATAAAGGTATCGGAAAATCAGCCGAGTTTAAGGGAGTAAAAGGAAGTGCAATCTTTGTATTGCTTGGTATTTTTTTCTTAAATTTTGTCATATTTATGATACTGCAAATTGCAGGTCTCCAACTTATATTATTACTTGTAACATTTTTTTTAATTTTTGGTTCATCTTTGGGTTTTTTATTTTGGTTTGTTAATAAATTTGGTGAAAATGGCTTTGAAAAGTATTTAGCATCCTTAAAACAAGATAAAAAATTGCGAAGTATTGATTCTTCTTGTTTTAGAAATTTAGTGCAAAATAAATAGTATATGTATTTAATTTATTAGTTTATATGGTTTTATAATTTTTTTACTATGAGGAATTTATTTGACGCTCAACCAATATTTAAAATTGAGGAAAACATAATAATTACCAAAAAAGCTGATTTAGCCATCGCTTTTAAATTAACTGTACCTGAAGCATTTACATTAAACGAAAGTGAGTTAGCGGAAGTTAATAATGTTTTTTCAAAGGCACTTTCTATTTTACCAGACTTTACTGTTATACACAAGCAAGATTGGTTTTTAAAATCAAAATTTACTGCTTCTAAAAATGCCAATAGTTACATTGAAAAGCAAAGTAACCTTCATTTTTTTGAAAGAAATACATTTGACCACGAATGTTATATATATTTTGTAAAAACTACAAAAGCAAAAAAATCCTCATTTGATACTATTTTTACTAGCTCAAAATTAGTACCACAAACTTTTTTAAAACAAGATATAGTAGACAATTTTGTATCCTCTGTTGAAAAGTTTATACATTTTTGCAAAACCTCTGGATTTTTTACTTTTACTAGACTTACTAGTGAAGAACTAGTAGGAACAGATGAAAAAAAAGGCCTTCTAGGGCAATATTTTTCTTTAACAAAAGATAATTTTTCCAACGATTTAGATTTTTCTAAAGATCCATTTACTATCGGGGATAATAAATGCTCTTTCTTTAATATATCTACAGTAGATGCTGCACCTAACATGATTGAACCATCAAAAATAGATGCACGTTATTCTACTGATCAAACAAAAATATTTACTTCATTTGCTTTTGAACTTGGGCTTGGGCTAAAATGCGAACACATTTTTAACCAATATATTTTTATAGATAACCAAGAAGAGCATTTAAGAAATTTTGAAAAAAAGCGCAAACAATTACATTCATTTAGTTTATATAGCAGGCAAAATGAGGTAAATGCTAAACATACGGACGATTACTTACAAGAAGCAGCCCTTGGAAAAAAGGTTGTGCGCTGCCACTTTAACTTACTTGTATGGGATAGCAATGAAGATACGCTTCGTCAAAAAAAATTAATGGCATCCTCTTCGTTTGAAAAATTAGGATGTATGGCCAACCAACCTACGTTAGATAAAGCTAGTATGTTTTGGGCAGGGGTGCCTGGCAATGCTGGAGATTTACCACATGACGAAACATTTTTCACATTTGCAACGCATGCTGCTTGCTTATTTAATTTTGAAACCATAAACGAATCCACTTCTAGCGATTATGGTATAAAACTTTGTGATAGGGCAACACTAAACCCGATACTGGTCGATTTTACGGAAGAACCCATGAATAAAATTATTTTTAATAGAAATAAATATATTATTGGAGGTTCTGGGTCGGGTAAATCCTTTTTCACCAATCACCTTATGCGTAACTACTACGACCAAGGTGCTCATGTACTTATTGTAGATGTGGGGTTGTCCTATAAAAAATTGTGTAATTATTTAGGAGGGGTATTTTTTGAGTATAACGAAAATACAAAGCTTTCGTTTAATCCATTTCTTAAACCCAAAGGCGTTACAGAAGATAATATTGAAACTATAAAAACGTTGATTGGTACCCTTTGGCGAAAAAATGGTGAACTTTCTCAAGAAGAAGATGCAATTATAAGAGATTCTATAAGAAGGTATTATGAGTTTTTAGCAGAGCATAAAGAAATTTTCCCTTGTTTTAATACATTTTACGAATTTATTATACATATTGAAGCTGCTATTTGGAGTACAGACAGCCGCAAAAGATTTTTTGATGTAGATAGTTTCAAAATAGTATTAAGCCAATTTTACAAAGGAGGTATATATGACTTTTTATTAAATAGCCAAGCTAATTATGATTTATTAAATGAGCGTTTCATCGTTTTTGAATTGGATTCTATTAAAAATAATAAAGTACTTTTTTCTGTAGTTACTTTTATGATTATGGATATTTATATAGATAAACTATTTCATATAAAAGGAGCTAAACGTACTATTTTAATAGAAGAAGCTTGGAAAGCAATAGCTAACGGCGGTATGGCAGATTTTATGAAATACTTGTATAAAACTGTACGTAAGCACAATGGAGAAGCTATAATAGTAACACAGGAGGTAGATGATATTGTGGGCAATGAGATTGTAAAAAACTCTATTTTAAACAATGCTGATTGTAAAATTATTTTAGACTTGCGCAAGTTTATAAACATGTTTGATTCTTTGCAAAGCTTACTAGGCCTTACTGAAAAAGAAAAAGCAATGATACTAAGCGTAAATAGAAGCAACGACCCTTCGTTTAAATACCGAGAGGTTTTTGTAAGCTTAGGAGGGGTTAATAAAGTATACGCCTACGAGCCATCGCCTTTTGAATATGCAATGTATACTACTGAAAAAAAAGAAAATGAAAAAATATACGAATACCAAAAAAATTTAAAAGGAGATTTGCACCTTGCTATAAGGCAGTTTGCAGATGATATGAAAAAAAATTAATTAACAAAATACAAAACAAAATGAAAAGAAAAATTTTAACAATTGCCGTAGTATTTGTGCTGCTTTTGCAGCAATCTAAAGTTTTTTCTCAAATCGTTAATGACCCATTAAATGAAATACAAAATACACTTACTGCTAAAGCTACAGGACAGCAACTAACACAGATGTATGTGCAATATGAAAAAATAAAGCAACAATTTGAAGAAGCTGTAAAACAAACCAAATTAGGTACAAAGCAATTAAGTATGATTGTAAAAGCGCAAAACCTTTTAGGACAACCAAATAGTATAATTACAGGGCCAGCGTTTGAGAAAGTGTCCGCTCTTTGTAATCGTATAGATAATTTAACGAGTGCAGCTGTACTTGCAGGATTTTTAGGTACCATGCAAAATAAACTCGGAGCCGATGGTGATAGATATAGTGTTGTGGTTGCATTGTTTATAGCAGCTGTAAAAATTAATGGTAATGATATTTATAATAGAGCTGTGGATTTAAAGAATAACGATGTAAATGAAGATGGTTTTGGTAGAATTAACATGAACGACGCTGATAGATTAAATGCTATTGAGAAGCTAGAAAAAGATGCATCTATACTTATTAGCGCCACAAAACTTTACTACGCAAGAGTACAAAAAATATTGGTAGCTAAAAAAGGTGTTAGTTCATCATCTTTAGGTTGGCTTAAAAAAATAATTTCTTAACCATACTTACATAAATTTTATATTATGTTATTAAATATTGGATTTGAAGATATACTTGTAAAAGCCATTAAAGACCTAAGGGTAGAAGGTGGTGCAAGTGGCGGTGTACTTGGTGCAGAATTTAATACATTCAGCAAAGCATTTATTATAATAGCTGCTGCAGGTGTATTATTTTTTATAACTAAGCGTTTTTTTGAAGACCAATCTGGCGGACGCCCATTTGATATTAGTAGATATACCAAACCCTTTATGATTTTGATAATGCTAGTATTATACAAACCTATAATGGGTGTAATAGATGGGTTTTTTAATACCATGACGGATGTAACCTATAGAGCCAATGGCAGGTTTATGCTTTTTGGTGCTGATGTTACCGATGCTGAAATCGGAGGTGGTAGCATAGGCAGTACTATTTCAGGATTACTTGGTGGTGTTTTTCCTGGTTTTGGGAGCAATGGTGGTGGTAATGTAACGGGAACCTCATTTGCATCTGATATTAAAGGCACGCCTGAGCAAATAAATAAAATGAATGACATTATGAA
>JAYUJS010000385.1:0-2743 GCA_043765095.1 Ferruginibacter sp. | reverse complement strand
TGTCAAATAAGCTTACGCCCAACAATACAAATTTCAGTCACCTTTATTAATTTTTTTACATAAAATAAAAATGCTTCTAAGCAAAAAACCCGCTCTTTTCAGAACGGGTTTTATTTTGATATTACTATCTAACATCTAAATGTCTACTCGTCAATCTTCACTTTACCTTTTGCCTTTGCTATAATCTCTTCAGATACTGCATTTGGCGCAGGTGCATAGTGACTAAACTCCATCGTACTAGTAGCACGACCAGATGACAATGAACGCAACTGTGTTACATAACCAAACATTTCACTTAGTGGAACTTTAGCTTTAATAACCTGTACACCATGTCTTGTATCCATACCTTCCAGCATACCACGGCGACGGTTCAAATCACCTGTTACATCACCCATATACTGGTCAGGTGTAAGCACCTCTACTTTCATTATTGGCTCAAGCAATGTAGGCTTAGCTTTTCTACCAGCCTCACGAAAACCTTGCTTAGCACACAACTCAAAAGATATAGCATCACTATCCACATCATGGTAGCTACCATCATATACTCTCACTTTCATATCCACAACAGGGTATCCAGCCAATACACCGTTTGTCATACTATTTGTAAAACCTTTAATAATTGGAGCAATAAATTCTTTTGGAATACTACCACCAAAAATTTCGTTTACAAACTGCATACCGCCTAGTGGGTTCAAAGCTAACCATTCAGCATCAGCAGGCCCTAAATCAAAAGCAATATCACCAAACTTACCTCTACCACCCGATTGCTTCTTGTAAGTTTCTCTATGATTAACCAACATTTTAAAAGATTCTTTGTAAGCAACCATTGGCGCACCTTGGTTTATTTCTACTTTAAATTCACGCTTCATCCTATCTATAATAATTTCCAAATGCAACTCACCCATACCACTCAAAATGGTTTGGCCAGTTTCTTCATCTGTCTTTACTCTTAGTGTAGGATCTTCCTCTACCAACTTTGCAATAGCCATACCCATTTTATCTACGTCAGCCTGTGTTTTAGGCTCAATAGATATAGAGATAACCGGCTCAGGAAAAGTCATAGACTCCAATACGATTGGACTATCTTCATGACAAAGTGTATCTCCAGTTTTAATATCTTTAAAACCAACTGCCGCACCAATATCACCTGCTTCAATAAAATCAACAGGGTTCTGTTTGTTGGCATGCATTTGCATAATACGACTGATACGCTCTTTCTTACCAGTACGGGTGTTTAATACATAACTACCAGAATCTAAACGACCACTGTATGCACGGAAAAACGCCAAACGACCTACGAAAGGATCTGTCATAATTTTAAATGCCAACGCACTAAATGGTTCTTTAGGATCTGCGTGACGAATTAATTCAGCATCTGTATCAGGATGTGTTCCTTTTACTGCTTCAATATCTAATGGCCCAGGCAAGTATCTTACTACCGCATCAAGCGCTGTTTGTACACCTTTGTTTTTGAAAGATGAACCACACATCATTGGTATAATAGAAATATCAATCGTTGCTTTACGAATAGCTTCATGCATTTCTGCTTCTGTAATCGAATTAGGGTCATCAAAAAATTTCTCCAATAATTTTTCATCATAATCAGCTACCGCTTCTATCAATTCTTGGCGATATTGTGCCACTTCTTCTTCCATATCAGCAGGTATAGGTACTTCTTGAAAAGTCATTCCTTTGTCATGCTCGTTCCATACAATACCTTTCATTGTTATTAAATCTACCACGCCTTTAAAATTATCTTCAGCACCTATTGGCAACTGCAATGGCACGGCTTTAGCACCTAGCATTTCTCTAATTTGTTTTACAACATTTAAGAAATCAGCACCACTTCTATCCATTTTATTTACAAACCCAATACGAGGTACTTTGTATTTATTAGCTTGCCTCCAAACTGTTTCGCTCTGTGGCTCCACACCAGATACTGCACAAAACAATGCCAACAAACCATCCAATACACGTAGGCTACGCTCTACCTCTACAGTAAAATCCACGTGCCCTGGTGTATCGATAATATTAAATTTATATTCTTTGGTATCTGCAATTTTGTTGCCATCTACCATTGGAAAGTTCCAAAAGCAAGTAGTAGCCGCACTTGTAATAGTGATACCTCTTTCTTGTTCCTGTGCCATCCAATCCATTGTAGCGCCTCCATCATGTACTTCACCTATTTTGTGGTTTACACCAGTGTAGTAAAGGATACGCTCTGTAGTAGTGGTTTTACCCGCATCAATGTGCGCAGCAATACCAAAGTTTCGTTGATAACGTAAGTCTCCCATTTTGTTTTTTGTTAATTGTTAAAAGTTAAATTGTTAAAAGTTATTTGCAAGTTTAATATCTTAATACTAACATCTCAATACTAAATACTTTTTTATTAGCCAGCAAAGACAATAGCTATGGTCGGCTTCATTGGCGTCGCACATTTCATCCGTATATCTTTATTTGGCTTTTATCTGCAGTATCACATCTGCATAGTTGTACCCGTAGCTATCGCATTACTTGCGACTTGGGTTTGTATATTTTTTTATGCTCTCATATAGTGCTAAATCATTCAACCTCCATCCACAATGATATTTGCTGATGCTTTTAGCGCCGCAAAGGTAAGGAAATTGAAGAAATAAACAACAAATTAACATTTCATCATATTGGCACTAACAGGTGTTAAAAAAAATAATTTAATGAAAAGAATTTAAACATTTTTTTTTACCTCTCTGCTGCCTGAATACAG
>JAYUJS010000384.1:0-2743 GCA_043765095.1 Ferruginibacter sp. | reverse complement strand
TTTCGGGTTCGTTAAATTTATCTAAAAGCGTAGAAAATTGCATATAGTTATTAATAATGAATTGCAAAAATATAGTTTATTATTATAGAAAAATATATTGAGTATACATTTAAAAATATTGCATTATGCCAAAGGGAATTTCTTCAAACATATCTTTTTTTATTATTAAAGTTGGTATACAATAATTGGCAACTTTTTTACTATAATTTAATTTAGCCTAAAATTATTTTTAAATAAAACAAGCCGCAAAGTGCGGCTTGTTTTATTTATGTTTAATGTTGTTTTATAAAAATCTAATCTACATCATCAGCATCTTTTACTAATAAAGTAAGCAGGCCAGCTAGTATCATAGCTGCACCACCAAGTACAATAGTGTTTAATGTATTTGCATGAAATAAATGCATGGTAAAATATCCTAAAATACTTGCCGCTACAATTTGTGGTATTACTATAAAGAAATTAAAAACGCCCATAAAATAGCCCATTTTATTAGCAGGTAGTGCATTAGACAACATTGCATACGGCATAGATAATATACTTGCCCATGCTACACCTACCATACCCATAGATACAATTAAAAATGTAGGGTTTGTAATAAAGTAAACTGAAATAAGCCCAAGACCACCAATAATTAAACAAATCATGTGGGTTATTTTTCTATTGGTTTTAAAAGCAATTAATGGAATTATAAACGCAAATATTGCAGCTACCCCATTTCTTACAGATGAGCAAACGTTTAACCAATCTGCACCACTATTATATTCATTTTGTACTCGCTTTAGTTCTACTTTTTGAGCTGCTGTTGTACCAGTATTTAAACTATCAGAAAAATAGTTTGCTAAATTTACAGAAATAGTAACAGGGTTTTGGTCAGCCCTAAACTCTTTTATTTCTGCCAAATCGCTTTTTAATGAATTAATAGTTTTTTGTTTTTTTGTGTAAGCTTTTAGAAAATCACTGCTTAATGTATTTTCAGTTTTGTTTGTATTGGCTGTAATAATATTTTTGGCAACTTCAATAGAATCTGCAAATACACCAGCTTCCATAGCTGCAAGAGTTTCTTTGTCTACTTTCATATTATATTTATTTGCTGTAACAGCATTGGTAGAATATATCCACATTGCAAACAAAGCAAACCAAGTAAAAAATTGTACTATAGCCAGTTGTTTCATTGTTTTTGGCATTTGCAAAATACCTCCAAAAGTTTCTTTTAAACCATCTTTAAAAGTAGTTTCTTTTTTTTCTTTTTTAAATGCTTCAATACTTTCTGGTGGAAACTCCTTTGTAGTAAAAACGGTATAAAACACTGCTCCCAAAAATGCTAAACCTCCAAAATAAAATGAATATTTAACATTTGCAGGTATTTGTCCTACAGGTGCATTATGGCTTACATGCAATACTTTAGATAAGAACCAAGGCAGCAATGCCGCAATAACAGAACCCACCCCTATAAAAAAACTTTGCATAGCAAAGCCACTTGTACGTTGTTTTGTATTTAATTTATCACCCACAAACGCTCTAAAAGGCTCCATCGAAATATTGATAGAGGCATCTAAAATCCACATCATACCACCTGCTATCCATAATGCAGAAGAATTTGGCATAATAAACAAAGCAATTGTAGCAAGTATTGCACCTATAAAAAAATAGGGCCTCCTTCTACCCCAGTATGGATGCCAGGTTCTATCGCTTAAGTAACCAATAATCGGTTGCACCAAAAGCCCTGTAAGTGGAGCTGCTATCCACAAAATAGGTATGTCATCTTTATTAGCCCCAAGGGTTTCAAAAATTCTACTTACATTAGAGTTTTGCAACTCAAACCCAAATTGGATACCCAAAAAACCAAAACTCATATTAAATATTTGCCAAAAACTCATTGTTGGCTTTATAGAGGAAGCAGTTATAGGAGTTTCTCCTACACTATTTGGTGAAGTCATAAATAGCAAATGGTTTAATTAAATAATAAAATACAATTTATAAATATTTTATTTACCAGCATATTTTATTTTTTGAAAGAAGCTAAATATAAATTATCTCCTTTTTTTCATAGATATTTATTTAATAATATTGTTATTGCTATTTAAAATAATTTGAAGATAAATGTTGTATAAAATTAAAACCCCGAAACTTTCATTTCAGGGTTTTAATTTTACTTTTTCATATACATTACTTCTTTTACCAATCGTACCGTTCGTGGTATATCTGGAAGGTAGGCTGCTACCATATTTGGCGCATAGTGCATTGGTGCATCGGCAGATGTAATGCGCCTTATTGGAGCATCTAAATAATCAAACCCTTCCTTTTGTATTCGGTATGCTATTTCAGAGCTTACAGATGCAAATGGCCACTGCTCTTCTACAATTACGAGTCGGTTTGTTTTCTTTACACTTTCTAAAATTGTAAACCAATCTAAAGGACGAATAGTAGCTACATCAATAACCTCCGCTTCTATACCTTCTTTTGCTAGTTCTTCTGCTGCACCTAAGGCTACTTTCATCATTTTATTAAAAGATACAATTGTTACATCTTTTCCTATACGCTTTATAAAACATTTACCAATAGGCAATACATACTCCCCTTCTGGTACTTCACCTTTATCTCCATACATTACTTCACTTTCCATAAATACTACAGGGTCATCATCTCTTATGGCAGCTTTTAATAACCCCTTTGCATCGTAAGGGTTGCTTACAGAAATTACTTTTAGCCCAGGTATATTGGCATACATACTTTCAAATGCTGT
>JAYUJS010000383.1:0-2743 GCA_043765095.1 Ferruginibacter sp. | reverse complement strand
CTATACCAGCGCTCGATGGGGGGCATGTAGTATTTACTTTATACGAAATGATTACTGGTAGAAAACCAAATGAAAAGTTTTTGGAGCGTGCACAAATAGTTGGTATGGTTATATTGCTTGCCTTAATGTTATATGCAAATGGAAACGATTGGTTTGGGTATGGAAGAGGAAAATAAGAAAAGTTCAACGTTGAAGATTTAAAGTTCAAAGTTTTTTTTACTAAAAAGGGTACGATAAAAACCATTACTTTTTATATTTTAACTGTACTACAATTCTAATTTTTTATTTTTTAAATCAAATTTATTATTTCAATAGTTTTAATCTAAAGTTATAAATTTAAAAAACTTTGAACCTTAAACATTAAACCCCAAGCACTAAACTTTGCGCACATTTTCTAAAATAGTATTTATTTGTAATTGTTGTTTTATAGTATCAGCAATATTTCGCATGGTAGAACTTGGTTTAAAAAAAGGAGATGCATTAATACCATTACCAGCATTAGAGGGTTCAATAATGATATTGGGTTTTGTATTAGCTGTAATATTAAATGTTATTTTTTGCAGTATTATAATCATAAAAAAGCTTACCAAGCTACCAATTAATATTTCTATTTTAATTTTATATTTTAATATAATTTTATTACCTATAGAAGTTTGGTATTCATTTTTTAAAAAATATTAAATTGTATAAATTTTAATATTTACAAAATGGGATATAGTAATTTTATTTATTCAAATTCTTTCTTCAAAATATTTAAAAGTGTATCTGTAATTTAAAAAATATCCTCTTTTAAACCACTTTCCCCAAAAATGATTACCTCCATTTTAAAAGACAAACCAACCAAACTTTTTTTAATAATAACTGCATTTTTTGTAGCCAATGCAGTTATAGCGGAGTGTATTGGTGGTAAAATATTTTCACTCGAAAAACTATTTGGTGCTCTACCTACCAATTTTTCATTGTTTGGGCAAAGTGGTCTTTCTGTTAGCCTAACCTGTGGTGTAATATTGTGGCCTTTAGAGTTTATAATAACAGATGTTGTAAACGAATACTATGGACCAAAAGCAGTTCGTAAAATTTCTTATATAGCAATAGCACTAATTGCATACGCATTTTGTATGTTTTATATGGCTATGCACTTGCCTGCAGCCGATTTTTGGTATGGTACAAAAGTAAATGATGGTGTACCAAATATGAGCCTAGCCTTTAATGCAGTATTTGGGCAAGGCATGTGGATTATTTTTGCTAGTATTATTGCATTTTTTGTAAGCCAACTAGTAGATGTTACCGTTTTTCATAAAATAAAAAAAATTACAGGCAATAAAAAAGTTTGGTTGCGGGCTACAGGTTCTACACTTATTTCTCAATTGGTAGATAGTTTTATCGTTTTATTTATAGCATTTTATATAGGTAATAATTGGTCTTTTCAGCTAGTTTTAGCAATTTGTTTAGTAAACTACATTTACAAATGCTTAGTTGCCATTATACTTACCCCACTTATTTATATTTTAGAAAATAGAATAGATAAATACCTTGGTAACGAAATTGCCTATCAAATGAAACAAGCTGCTATGGAGCTTTAATTTTTTTGTAGATATTATACTACAACAAATTAAATTTTTTTACTACAATTTTACTCTTTTATATTAAAAAAATAATATTTTTACATAATAAATCAGTTAATTTCACGTTATCGTATATAATTATAAAAAAAGTTTTTATATTTTTTTAAAATCTTATTACCAAATCATTAAAAAGTTATCATTTATACTTTGTTAGTTTTATTCTCGAAAAACAAATTAATAGTTTAATACCAACACCTTCAACTTATAGCTATGAATAAAAAACTTTACACAAATTTTATAAATATATTCCTACTTTATACACTATCATTATTTTTTGTTAGCAATACTTTTTCTCAAGATGTTAAAATAAATTCAATAACTGTACCCAACAGTGTAAATCTTTGTGGTGATGGAATAAATTACCAAGGTAGTCAGACTATCGTTACTGTTAATGCGCAATTATTAAATGGTACATCAGGTACATTTACTATACAATTACCAATTGGTTTTAAATTTTTAAATACAACTCCAAGTTCCAGTGTGTCATATTCCGTTAATGCAACAAATACAAATGCACCTATAATTACATGTTCATCTTTAATAAGCAATGATTTTTCTTTTACAATTACAGCAGATTGTAGTTACACACCTGCAAGAACAATTATAGCAACCGCAACAAGTGGAGGAAGTACAGTAACAAGTGCTTTTATAGCAAATGTAAATGAGCCAAATATAATACAACTTAGCTGGACCAACGATGTAGTAAACGGCGTATGCGTAGGTGCTACAATAGTACGCACCATAGTTATAAAAAATGGCGATATAGGTTATGCAAAAACATTTGATTTTCAAAGCATAAACGACCCTGCAAGTGTACAAATTATAAGCACTACTATACCAAGTGGCACACTTGTAGGAACTGTAAGCGGAGACACTACAAAGTATACAATAAGTGGTGGGGTGTTCCCTGCTGGTTTATTAGGTACTAACTATTTTGAAGACCAAGAAACGATAACCATTACACAAACCATAAAAGTAATAGGTTGTGCAAACCTTACTGGTAAATACCGTACTGTATTTGGTTGTATAAATACAGCTAGCTGCCAAGTTTCAGAGCATGTAAATATTGTAAATGTGGGTACAGGTGTACCAGCATTTACTTTAACTAAAATTACAGA
>JAYUJS010000382.1:0-2744 GCA_043765095.1 Ferruginibacter sp. | reverse complement strand
TATATTTAGATTTTCGTTTTAATTCATCACGAAGTAATTTTTTCAGTAATTCTACGGCAAGGTTTTTTTGTTCCATTCCTTGCACTTCTTTCATAAATACATCATCCAAAATACCGATATTGGGCTTTTTTATACCTGCTGCATCAAAAATATCTACAACGGTATCACTTACGATTGCTTCGCTTACTATTTGTTTAATGGCTAAATCTATTTCGGCATTTGTTTTTCCGCCACTTTCTATTCTTATTCTTTCATCAAATTTAATGAGCCTCGCTCTAATAGCCTGAAACAGGGCAATATCATCTTTGATAGCATCTATTCTTTCATGGGTAGAAACCAATGCGTAGGCTTTTAATAGTTTGGCTGTGGTATCTATAAAGTTTTCTTTGCCACTTTCTTGACTAATAATATAATCTTGAATAATGCCAATATATTTTAGCTTTTCCTCTGGTTTTAAGGTAAAGAATTTTTTCCAATCAAAATATTTCAATTGATATTCAATGCCTTCATAAAACTCTAAACATTTGGCTACAGCCAATTCGTCATCCAAAGTTGGTTTGCCTTCGCCACCACTTAATGTATATTCTACCAATGCTTCTTGTAAATACTGTGCCAATCCAAAGTAATCTACAATTAACCCACCTTCTTTGGCATTGTTAAATACTCTATTTACTCGTGCAATTGCCTGCATTAGATTAGCACCTTGCATGGGCTTGTCGGTATACATGGTATGTAGCACGGGTGCATCAAAACCTGTCAACCACATATCTCTTACAATTACAATTTTCAGTTCATCGTTCTCATCTTTCAGCCTTTCGCCTATGGCTTTTCGTCGCAGTTTATTGTGAATATGAGGTTGAAATGCTTCTATATCGGCACTGGAGCCTGTCATGATTACTTTTATAACGCCCTTGGTGTCGTCGTCGTTGTGCCAGTGTGGTCGTAAGGCTACAATCTCGTTGTATAAATCTACACAAATTCGTCTGCTCATACATACAAACATAGCTTTGCCTTCAAGGATAGATGTCCGTTTTTCAAAATGAGCAATAAAATCTTGAGCTACTTTTTGCAATCGATTTTTACTGCCAATTACGGCTTCAATACTACTCCATTTTGCCTTCATTTTTTGAGCCACACTCAATTCTTCGGCTTCGGTAAGCTCTTCTATTTCCTTGTCTAATTGTAGTTTTTTTTGTTCTTCAATATTAATTTTGGCAACCCTGCTTTCATAATAAATAGGAACCGTAGAGCCATCTAAAACGGCTTGTTGTATATCATAAACATCTATATAATCACCAAAAATAGCTTTGGTACTTTTGTCGGTGCTATCTACAGGCGTGCCTGTAAAGCCAATATATGAGGCATTGGGCAGGCTTTCTCTAAGTCTGCGGGCATAGCCATCTAATAAGCCATATTGGCTACGGTGGGCTTCATCGGCTATTACTACAATATTATCTCTACTGCTTATTACTTTTGCTTTTTCGCCTATATATTTTACTTTGGGTTCAGACGCTATTCCATCTTTTATAGCATCTATTTCATCATCGGTTTCTAACCCAAATTTCTGAATGGTAGTAAAAACAATGCCTCCCGAAACTACATTTAAAAGTTCTTTTAAGTGGGTGCGGCTATCAGCCTGCTTGGGCAATTGCCTCAATAATTGATTGCAATTTTTAAAGGTATCAAAGAGTTGGTCGTCTAGGTCGTTTCTGTCAGTAAGTATCAGCAACGTTGGGTTTTGCATTTGCACATTGGTAATCAATTTACCTGCATAAAAAACCATACTGAGGCTTTTGCCACTACCTTGTGTATGCCATATTACCCCAGCTTTTTTATCACCAGCTATTTTGGAAGCTTGCAAGGTGGTAGATACTGCTTTATTTACTGCATAATATTGGTGGTATTGTGCTACTTTTTTAATGGTAATCTTTTCAGTTTTTTCATACACAATAAAATTTTGTATTGTATTGAGTAAAGTTGTTTTGTTGCAAAGTCCTTTGAGCAAAAACTCCATTTGCAAATCGTGACTGTTTTCTATATTTATACCATCTATACTTTTCCAGGGTTTGTAATATTTAAAACTACTGCTGATAGTGCCATAGGCTGCACTCCAACCATCGCTTATAATATTTATGGCATTGTAGGTAAATAGACTTGGAATGGCGTTTTGATAGGTTTGTATTTGATTAAATGCACTATCTAAATCTGCCAATTCACTTACTGCATTTTTGAGTTCTATGACCACCAAAGGTAAACCATTTACGAACAAAATAATATCAGGTCTTTTATTTACATTTCCTTCTACAATTGTGAATTGATTGATGGCTAAAAACTCGTTGTTGGCTACATTTTTAAAATCGACGATATATACTTTTTCACCTCTTATACCATCTGCAGTACGTACTTCTACATCTACACCTTCGGTGAGGTATTTATGAAAGGTTTCGTTGGTAGAGACGTGATGCATCACGTCTCTACCAACACGCAATACTTTTTTTAAAGCATCTTCTTTGGCATCTTGGGTAATAGTTGGGTTGAGCTTATCAATGGCATCACGCAAACGAGTAGTCAAAACCACATCGGTATATTGGCGTTCAGGATGTTCGCCATCAGGCGAAATATCCAATCCGTTTAGGTAACTGTATCCCAAACTTTGCAAATACCCAAGGGCAATTTCCTCTATTTCGTTTTCGGTGATACTGTTTCTCATCTTAATTATCTGAAAAATTAAGTTTTACAAAGAA
>JAYUJS010000381.1:0-2756 GCA_043765095.1 Ferruginibacter sp. | reverse complement strand
CCAACCTGCTACGGGTTCTACTTTTTGTAACCTAGCTATCGTATCAAAACACTTACGAATACTATCCCAAAGTAAATTTAGGTCGGTAGGGAAATGTACATTTGTTTCCAAAGCATAGCTGTCTGTTTTTAAACGTAATTCAAGTACTTCGTTTTCTTTTTTTTTAATAAGTTGGTGCCCTGCTTCTACCACTACTTCATTTATTTTATAGAGCATCTCATCGGTTATCAAACTTGCGTTATCTAATATATTTTGGTACTCAAATTCAATGTCTTCCACGCCAAATTTTGTCGCATGTACACCCATAATTTCTCTAACATATTTATCGCCATTGGCCATTAAGTGAAGCCTGTCCCAATTGGTTGCTGTGGCATGGCGCACCACAGCTAATACAAATATGTGCCATAAGTCCATACCTTTTCTACCAGTCTTTTTTTTGTGTTTGCAAATGGCTTCTTCTAAAATGGTAAATACTTTTTCATTTAAAGTAGGGGTGGTAAAAATATGCTGCAAGGCTCTAACAGTTGCTGGCATCTCATCTCTACTTTTTGTAGGTATTTTTATCTCCTTTATTGGCAATATGCCTGAGTTTAATTGTTGCTCGAATCTTTGGCGCATATCACTATATTTTTTTAACGAATAATAGGCAAAAATTATTCCTAAATCCAATAAAATCAAAAGCTTTGGATAAATATTCAAAGGGATTATATTAATTAAACCCAATGTGAAACTGTGTTTGGTGGTTTTCTTGCAAACACTATATAATAAAGTTGTGAATCTACTAGTTTACTTTTTTGCAAAATTGTAGCAATTACAATATTAAAAAGCTAATTACTACAAATTAAACAACTTTAGTGAAAGAAAATTAGCAATAAATTTTCACTAAAAAACTTTTAAATAATTAAAAAAAAATGATAAAACTTAGTTCAACTAAATATCGTCTAATAAAAAAACTTCCTAAATAATATTTTCGTTATTGCAGAAAATAGAAATATTTGGACTGATAAAAATATGTTTAACAGCATTATGTAGAAATAAATTTTTGTAATATTGCAAAAAAATTTACTCAATAAACTATTAACTTGTTAATTTACAAAAAAATTAAAAAAAATAAATGAGTTTCTTTTAAAATAAATCATAACCTATAGTAAATTCCTCTTTTAATCCGATTAATAATAATGCTCTAAAAAACAAAAAATGATAAAAAAAACCAAATCAAAAATTTATTTCACATTACTGGTTTTGCTAATTTCTGGTAACACTATTGCACAAAAAAAAGCTGCCAACTGGCATAATATTTTTAACAGCACATCCACAAACTTCTACGATTTTCAAGAAAGTTTTGAAAAAGCAGAAAATAAGCAGGAAAAAATAAATCGTAAAAAAGTTAAAAAAGGAGAGCCAGTTGGGGAAACCCCAGGATTTGATATTTATGAAAAATGGGCTGAATTTATGGAACCTAGGGTTTATCCAAGTGGGAATATTACCTTACCCTCTACAGCTTATGATAAATATATAGAATGGCAAAGTTCAAATCCTCAACCAACAGTTTTAACGCAACCAACTGACCCACAAAACTTTCAAAGAACTACAGTTGCAAACTGGACGCTCCTTGGCCCAACTGGTTCTCCCACAGGACCTTTACCTTATAGTGGCACTGGGGCAGGTAGGCTTAGTTTTATAACTTTTCATCCTACTGATGTAAACACCTATTATGTTGGTGCTCCAGATGGTGGTTTGTGGAGATCTACTAACAGTGGTGCAAGTTGGAGCACAAATACCGATTTTTTATCCCTAATTGGAGTTGCTGATCTTAAAATAGACCCGACAAACACAATGGTTATGTATTTAGCTACTGGAGATAGAGAAGGTGATAAAGCTAGTAGAGGAGTTCTAAAATCTAATGATGGCGGTGTAACATGGATTAATACCTCAGTAGTTTTTATGCCACAGCAAAATGCAAGAATAGTACAGATGATTATGAACCCTACTGATCCATTAAATATGCTAATTGCAACAAGTGAAGGTATTTATAGAACCACGGATGGTTGGGTTACCAATACGCTGGTTCAAATGGGTTCATTTAAAACATTAGTATTTAAACCAAATAGTGCTGCCACCATATATGCTGCTGGCACCGAAGTTTTAACCTCTACTAATAATGGACAATCATGGACCAATGCTGGTGGATTACCAAATTCCAATTTAGTAGTAAGAATTGCATTGGCAGTTACGGCTGCTGACCCTACTATTGTTTATGCACTTTGTGGTAAACAGTCAAACAGTAGTTTCCTAGGACTATATCGTTCTACAGATAGTGGTGTGTCCTTTTCTCTAATGTCTAGTTCACCAAATATATTGGGTTATAATGCCAATGGGCTAGATTTAAACGATGGTCAAGCATTTTATGACCTAGCAATAGTAGCTTCTCCAACTGATGCAAATATTATTACTACAGGAGGAATAAATCATTGGCAATCTACCAATGGAGGACTAAGTTGGACAAACTTATCTCTTTGGAATGCTGGACAAGTACATGCAGATATTCATAATTTAACGTACTTGCCAGGGAGCAATAGCATTATGTTTTCTTGTAACGATGGAGGTATTTTTAGATCTACTACAAACGGCACCAATTTTGTAGACATAAGCAATAATTTAGCAATTACACAAGCAGTAGGTATCGGTTTATCTAAGTTTACTGTAAATAAATTAGTGGTAGGAACACAAGATAATGGAACAACTGTAAAAACAGG
>JAYUJS010000380.1:0-2756 GCA_043765095.1 Ferruginibacter sp. | reverse complement strand
CTATTTTATCTATTACATTTAAGCCACTAATTACTTCTCCAAATACTGTATATTTAGTATCAAGCATTGGTGTGCCTCCAATTGTTTTATAAACCATTCTTTGCTCTGGCGTGTACTTTACAGAGCGTTGCATATCAAATCCATTAAGGAGGTCATCATTATATACATTGCCTTGTACAATATAAAATTGGCATGCACTACTGGCCATCTCTGGGTTACCATCTCTAGCAGCGCAAAGTGTTCCTTTTTTGTGAAATAAACTTGGTTTAAATTCTGCAGGTATTCTTGCCATATCACCACCACCATTACCCAGCATAGCACCTGGCTCTGCGTTTTTACTAAGTGGGTCACCACCTTGTATCATAAAACCACTTATTACTCTATGAAAAAGTAAACTGTCATAAAAATGCGCTTTTACTAGTTTAGTAAAGTTATCTCTGTGCAATGGGGTAGAGTCATATAGTTTTAATACAATTACGCCAGAGTCGGTTGTTATTTTTATTTTGATAGAGTTGTCTTTAATTTTTGTTGTTCTTGTTCTTGTTGCTGATTTTTTAACACTAGCTCTTGCAACTTCTTTTTTTATGGCAGTCTTTTTCTTTGCTTGTGCATTTACATTTATAGCAATCATTGAAAATATTGCTACTAATACTAACGATAAAATCTTTTTCATTTTTTTAATTGGTAATTTATGGGTTAAAAATTTGGATTTTAAATTAAAAAATTATTTATTTTGATTTTTTAATAATTTTTTTTTATTAACTGTATAAGCAAAACATGCTAAAAAATCTTCTTTTTCTAAATCAGCATAGTCTAACAATAACTCTTCTTTCGTCATATCAAATGAAAGCAACTCTAACATACGTTCTACAGGGTAACGCTTACCTCTAATAGTAGGTTTATCATGGCATACTTGCATATTTATCGTTGTTCTATCTAAATATAAATTTGTCACAGTTTTATTTTTTGTATTAAAAATTTATAAAAATCCTTGGCTTTGAAAATACAATAATACATGGTCTTTTAAAAAGTTCTCTTGGTCGTTTAAAAATAATTCTGGCAATGCTTTTAATTGGGTAAAATGAGGCCAACCTTCTTCATCAAGCCCATCATGGCTATAAAAACCGCTAGCCTGCAAAATAGTACAAATTGCTATATGCATCAAATCTTGCTTTTGCTCTTTGCTAAAATCTTGTGGCCCTTGCCCAAGCTCCTGCACACCAATTAGAAGCAGTACGCCATTCATATCTGGCTTTATGCCAAAATGGTCTTTCAGCTTTATCCTTAGCTTTAGCCAGCGAACTTGTAAGTCTTCTTCCACATATTGCATATTGCAAATGTAACTAATATGCTTTTCCAAAAAAAATTGAACCACAAAGTCCACAAAGTTTTTCACAAAGGTCAAAAAGATAATATTGTTGATGTAGCAATGAAATTTGCGTTTTGGTTTTCCATAATTTCCACGATTGTATACAAGCTTTAGTTTTTTAAAGATGCCCGTATATTTGCAACAAAAAAGTATAAATAAAAATGTTACAAATAAATTATATAAGGCAAAATGCCGAACTAGTAAAGGAAAGATTGGCTGTGAAACACTTTGCACAAATAAATTTAGTTGATGATATTATAGCAATTGATGAAGAAATACGCAAGCAAAAAGCAAGCACAGAAACGCTTCAAGCAACTGTAAATAATACATCTAAAGAAATTGGCGCACTAATGGCTAAAGGCGAAACAGAAGCCGCTAATGCAAAAAGAACTGATGTAAATAATTGGAAGGAAGAAATGAATGAAGGAAAAAATACTTTGCAGTTATTAGAGGAAACATTTACCAATAAAATTTTATTGCTACCAAACCTACCACATACAAGTGTACCTGCAGGTAAAGTAGCAGAGGATAATGTAACCTTGCTTGTAGGCGGTACTATACCTACTTTGTATGAAGGCGCAAAACCACATTGGGATTTAATAAAGGAATATGATTTGGTAAATTTTGAAATTGGTGCAAAGCTTGCTGGCAGTGGTTTTCCATTATACAAAGGCAAGGGTGCAAAGTTGCAAAGGGCATTAATACAATATTTTTTAGACTACAACACAGCAGCAGGTTATACTGAATACTTGCCACCATTGCTAGTAAACGAAACCACCGCTTACGGCACAGGTGCATTGCCAGATAAGGAGGGGCAAATGTACCATGTAACGGAAGATGGATTATTTTTAATACCTACAGCCGAAGTACCAGTAACCAATATTTACAGCGGTGAAATAATTAAAGACTCAGCTTTGCCTGTAATGATGACTGCTTACACACCCTGCTTTCGTAGAGAAGCGGGTAGTTTTGGTAGCGATGTACGTGGGTTAAATAGAGTACACCAATTTGATAAAGTTGAAATAATACAAATCGTGCATCCTACAGAAAGTTATAATATTTTTAAAGAAATGATAAATCATGTAGAGCGTTTGTTGCAGTCGCTTGAACTACCTTATCGTATTTTAAATTTATGTGGTGGAGATATAAGTTTTGCATCTGCACTTACATATGATTTTGAGGTATATTCTACAGCACAAAAAAAATGGTTAGAAGTAAGCAGTGTAAGTAATTTTGAAACTTTTCAAACAAACCGTATGAAAATACGTTATAAAGATGAAGAAGGTAAATCACAATTATTGCATACTTTAAATGGCTCTAGCCTTGCATTGCCAAGGATAATGGCAGCGTTATTAGAAAATAATCAACATGCAAATGGTATACATTT
>JAYUJS010000379.1:0-7462 GCA_043765095.1 Ferruginibacter sp. | reverse complement strand
GTAATTTAACTCTTTTCTTTTTTGTTATTGTTTGTTAATCATTTTTTAATACGCTTTTCCACAGTTTTATTTCGATTGTGGACAAAATAGGATTCGAAACTATATTACTTCGGCTTCAATACAGCACTCTACCGTTGAGTTATTTATCCTAAAAAAGATGACTTAAAAATTCGTTCCAACTTGCTTTCGTATAATAACGCTGTGTCTTCAAACACATCTTTTTCGGAGAATATCAGATTCGAACGCTTGATTTACTTGTAGCGAATTAACTGTTTTCAAGACAGTCTCCAAAACCCACTGGTTTCTTTCCATTTTAATTTGAGGATGAGAAAAGATTCGAACTTTTAATCTTAGACTTAAAAAGTCTTCGGTCGGCCGTTGAATTGTTCATCTTTTTGTTGGGATGGAGTTACCTACTTCTAACCAATTTATGATAGATTTGAAAAAATGAAGGAGTCCTCGCTCATTATCTTGTAAAAAGAATTAATCTACTGTTGCTAAGAATTTTAATACATAAAAAGAAATGATAAAAAAATTGTTAAAAAATACAAAAGCGATTTTATTTATAATTGTTGAATTGTATATTTGCAACTAATGAAAAATATCCTTTTTAGTTTATTTGTTTTTCTAGCATTTTTGCCCACAATTCATTTGAAAGCAAATAGTACAAAACAAATTGCCAATCTAAAAATTACTTCACAACATCCGAACTCTTTTGATTTAATTATTACTTATAATAATTTTGGTAACGAATTTTTAGAAATAGACCAAGATGATATCTACGAACAAGACAATGATGATAGCACTTTTAAACAAGTTGACGCTCATAAACAGATAATACAACTACAAGTTTCAAATACATACATAAAGAATATTATTGCTTACAATTATCTTCTCAATCAAAAGCATTTACCCTATTTTATTTTATTTAGCGTTTTTAGACTCTAATATTTCCCCTATTATCTTTTACTGTAGGTATTATTAGGCCTGCCAAATTTCATAGTATTTAATTGTTTGCAAATTTCATTTGCATTTCTCCTTTATTTATCAAGCATAATTGCCTTGAGTATAATTTTAATTTATAACTAACATGATTAAGTCATATCTTATTCCAACTTTTATTTGCATAACTTTTTTATTTTCTTGCAATCCAAAACAAGAAGAAAAGGAAGCCCCCACAAAATATTCTGTTACAAGCCCACTAGTAATAGATACTTTTTACACAAAGGAATATGTAGCACAAATACAAGCAATACAAAATATAGAAATAAGGTCTAAGGTAAAAGGATTTTTAGATGGTATTGAAACAGACGAAGGTAAAAAAGTAGTTGCAGGGCAACTGTTATTTTCTATTCGTCCGCTAGAATTTCAAGCAGATTTGATGAAAGCAAAAGCAAAGGTTAGGGAAGCGGAATTGGATGTGCAAAACGAAAAAAAATTAGCAGATAAAGATATAGTTTCAAAATCGGAGTTGGCAACAGCTGTGGCAAAATTCGATGAAGCAAAAGCAGAGGTAGCTACAGCATCAATTTACTTAAACTATACAAAAATCAGAGCTCCTTTTTCTGGTGTTTTAGACAGAATAAAATTTAAAAAAGGTAGCTTAATTGATGATGGAGGAATACTAACAACTTTATCTAACAACTCAGAAATGTATGCTTATTTTAATGTAACTGAGGTTGAATATTTAAATTACATGAATAGAAAGAATGATAATAATAAAAATAACGCTACGTTAATACTTGCCAATAATGAACCTCACAAATACCCTGGTATCATAGAAACTATCGAAGGAGAGTTTGACAATAATACAGGCAATATTGCGTTTAGAGCAAAATTCCCCAATCCAGAGTTATTGTTAAAACATGGACAAACTGGTAAAGTTAAATTGGTTGTTCCTATTACTAATGCTATTATTATTCCTCAAAAAGCAACATACGATGTGCTAGAAAAAACTTATGTGTATGTGCTTGATAAAGATAATAAAGTAAAATCTAGAAACATTACTATCGGGCAAAAATTATCAAATTTATACATAATAATTGCTGGCTTAAATGCCGACGATAAAATTTTAATTGATGGATTACAATCGGTAAAAGAAGATGAAAAAATTGAAGCAAAAGTTTTAAATAATAGAGCAGTTATTAATGAGCTGCAATTAATAAAATAAACTAAGTTTTCATCTTTAATAAAATTAAAAAATGTTTAATAAATTTATACAAAGGCCTGTACTATCCATAGTTGTTTCTTTAATTATCGTTATTTTAGGTGCATTAGCATTAATAAAATTACCTATAACGCAGTTCCCATCTATATCTCCGCCTAAGGTAAATATAAATGCCGATTATCCAGGTGCCAATGGAGAGTTAATGATTAAGTCAGTTGTAATTCCATTAGAAAGGGCAATTAATGGAGTGCCTGGCGTAAAATATATTAGTTCAGATGCTGGTAATGATGGTACAGCTACAATACAAGTAGTGTTTGAACTTGGTACAGACCCTAACATTGCATCGGTAAGTGTACAAAACCGGGTAGCTGCCGTAGTAAACAAGCTCCCTCCTATTGTTGTAAGAGAAGGGGTGAAAATAACCCGAGAAGAGTCGAACATGTTGATGTATGTTAACTTGTATAGCGATGACCCAAATTTAGATGTAAATTTTTTATACAATTTTGCAGATATTAATTTATTAACAGAATTAAAAAAAATAGATGGTGTAGGATTTGCTGATGTATTAGGCGATAGAGAATACGCAATGCGCATTTGGTTAAAGCCCGATAAAATGCTTGCTTACAAAATTTCATCGGACGAGATAATGAAAGCATTAGGTGAGCAAAGTATTGAGGCATCGCCAGGAAGATTGGGCGAAAGCTCTGGCAAAAACTCCCAGGCTTTTGAATATGTTTTAAAATATCCTGGAAGGTTTACGACCAAAGAACAGTATGAAAATATTATTGTAAAATCAAACACTAATGGAGAAATTCTCCGTATGAAAGACGTTGCAAATGTTGAATTTGGAAATGCTTATTATGATTTATATTCAAAATTAAATGGTAAACCATCTGCTGCCATTGTTATCAAACAATCGTATGGTAGTAATGCTAGCGAAGTAATTAAAAACATAAAAAAAAGAATTGAAGAAATTAAAGCAAGTTCATTTCCAAAAGGAATGGATTATCAACTTGGGTATGATGTTTCTAAATTTTTAGATGCCTCAATTGAGAAAGTTGTTCATACTTTAATTGAAGCTTTTTTATTGGTATCGTTGGTGGTATTTTTGTTTTTAGCTGATTTTCGTTCCACGTTAATTCCTGCAATTGCAGTACCAATTTCCTTAGTGGGTACTTTTTTCTTTATGCAATTATTTGGTATATCATTAAATTTAATTACGCTTTTTGCATTGGTATTAGCTATTGGTATTGTGGTAGATGATGCCATAGTAGTTGTAGAAGCAGTACATGCAAAAATGGAGGAATTTAATTTAGATGCCATGGAGGCAACTAAATTAGCTTTAAAAGAAATTGGAGGAGCAATTATAGCCATCACGTTGGTAATGGCGGCAGTATTTATTCCTATTTCATTTATGAGTGGGCCAGTTGGTATATTTTATAGACAGTTTTCTGTAACAATGGCAACTGCTATTATTTTATCTGGTATAGTTGCACTTACGTTTACACCTGCGCTATGTGCAATGCTTTTAAAAAATACACACGGTAAACCAAAAAAGAAAACTATTTTAAATCGATTCTTAACTGGTTTTAATAATTGGTTTAATACTATACAAGGTAAATATAAAACCCTTGTATCTGCAATAGTAAATAGACGGGTTGTTACTTTTTTAATATTAATAGTATTTTGTGTTGGTACGTGGGGTATTAGTAAAACTGTACCTGCTGGTTTTATACCAAATGAAGACCAAGCCTTGTTTTACGCAATTATTGTAACGCCACCAGGCTCAACACTTGAAAGAACAGATGAAGTTGCAGGTGAATTACAAAAGATTGCCACTTCTATGGAAGAAATAAAATCTGTTTCTTCTATGTCGGGTTACGAAATTTTATCTGAGGGTACTGGCTCTAATACTGGTAGTTGTTTAATAAATTTAAAAGATTGGTCGGAGCGAAAACACTCCACACAAGAGGTAATGAAGGATCTTGAAGAAAAAGCAAAAAGTATTAAAGGTGCAACTATAGAATTTTTTCCTCCACCTGCTGTGCCTGGTTATGGTGCTGCTGGTGGTTTTGAATTGCGATTAGAAGATAAAGCAGGTTCTGGCGATTATAAAAAAATGGAAACGGTAAGTAAAGATTTTGTAACAGCGTTAAATAAAAGACCTGAGTTATCATCAGTATTTTCTTTTTACAGTGCAAGTTTTCCGCAATATATGCTTAATGTTGATATAGATAAGGCAAAACAAAAGGGTATAGCTTTAGATGCTGCAATGGATAATTTATCTACTCTTATAGGTAGTAATTATGAAACTAATTTTATAAAATATGATAGACAATACAAAGTAATGGTGCAAGCCTTGCCAAACTATAGGGTAGAACCCGAAGATATTTTAAAATATTATGTAAAAAATGACAAAGGAGAAATGGTACCTTATGGTGCATTTATGAAATTCGATAAAATATTTGGATTGTCAGAAATTACTCGGCATAATTTATTTAATTCTTCCGAAGTAAGCGGGGGTCCAGCGGCAGGTTATAGTAGTGGTACTGCAATTAATGTAGTAGAGGAAGTAGCAAAGAAAACATTACCAAAAGGATTTGGCATAGAATGGGCTGGAATTTCAATTGACGAATCTAGACAAGGAAATCAAGCCATTTATATTTTTCTTATATCGCTTATTTTTGTGTATTTAGTATTAGCCGCACAATACGAAAGTTTTGTATTACCATTACCCATCATTTTATCGTTGCCGGTTGGTTTATTTGGGGCATTTTTTTTACTAAAAGTGTTTGGTTTAGAGAATAATATTTATGCTCAAATTGCCATGGTAATGCTTATAGGTATTTTAGGTAAAAATGCAGTACTAATTGTTGAATTTGCAGCACAAAGGCACGCAACTGGTGCTACAGTAATGCAAGCAGCTATTGATGGCGCAGCTGCAAGGTTAAGGCCAATTTTAATGACATCATTTGCATTTATTGCTGGTTTAATGCCATTGCTATTTGCTTCTGGGCCTGGTGCAATAGGTAACAAAACAATTGGCGCTGCCGCAGCTGGCGGTATGCTTTTTGGCACATTGTTCGGTGTAGTTCTTATACCTGGCTTGTATTATATTTTTGCAAAAATTTCAGAAAAACATATTTTAGTAACTGGAGAAGAAGAAAATCCATTAACAGAAGAAATAGATAATCATGTATAAATTAAAATTTTTAAGCTTAATTATTTTAGTAGCACTTATAAGTTGTAAAGCACCATTAATTTTTGAACATAAAAATGCTCAAATAATTCCTGCGACCTACGATAAAAAAAATGATAATACAAATATGGCTGATTTAAAATGGAAAGACTTTTTTACAGACCCCTACTTGCAAACTTTGATAGATACTGCATTGGTGAATAATGTAGAGATACTCACAACCTTACAAGAAATAGAAATGGCAAAAAATAATATTGCCATTAAAAAATCTTTTTTAAAACCTAGTGTGAGCGCAGGTGTAGGTTTGGGTATTGATAAAGCAGGCAGATACACTGCTACAGGAGCAGGCAATGCATCTACAGAAATTACCGATGGCAAGGGTGTGCCTGAGCCAATTACAGATATTTTATTGGGATTAAAAACTACTTGGGAAGTAGATATATGGCACAAATTACGCAACGCAAAAAAAGGGGCTTTATTAAAATATCTTAAAACAGTAGAGGGCAAAAATTTTGTGATTACAAATCTTGTTGCAGAAATTGCAAATTCCTATTACGAATTACTTGCCTTAGATAATCAACTAGAAATTATAAGAGAAACAATTCAACTTCAAAAAAATGAATTGGAAATTGTGAAAGTTCAAAAAGAAGCAGCTAAAGCAACTGAGCTTGGTGTAAAACAATTTGAAGCACAGGTTTACAATCTACAAGGAGATGAGTACGATGTTTTACAAAATATTACGGAGGCAGAAAATAAAATCAATTTTTTACTATCTAGGTTTCCGCAGAAAATAGATAGGGATAAAACGCTACTGACTTCTAAAATACCTATGACTATAAATGAAGGCATACCAGCCCAGTTATTACAAAACAGACCTGATATAAAACAAGCAGCACTAGAATTACAGGCAGCAAAAATAGATGTAAAAATAGCACAAGCAGAATTTTATCCATCGCTAGGAATAAGTGCTAACTTGGGTTTTCAAGCATTTAAACCAAAGTATTTATTTAAGCCATTAGAGTCATTAGCATTTTCAGTGATAAATGATTTTGCTGGGCCAATCATAAATAGAACAGCAATAAAAGCAGAATTTAATAAAGCAAATGCCGTGCAACTAGAAGCTTTGTATGATTATCAAAAAGCAGTAGTGAATGGTTATATTGAAGTATCGAATGAAATGAGTAACATTAAAAATTTGCAAGAAATACAAAACTTAAAAACAAAAGAAGTACAAACGCTTACAAAATCTATTAGCATTGCGAAAGATTTATTTCAATATGCAAGAGCCACTTATTTAGAAGTACTGATTGCACAAAGAGATGCACTATCTGCAAAATTAGAATTGGTTGAAACAAGTAAAAAACAATTTAACGCTGTTACAAATATTTATAAAGCACTTGGTGGTGGTTGGAAATAACACTATCGATAAATTTTTTTTAATAAAAGAATTTGGTTGGCGTTAGTGCCGATATAGTTTATATAGAGTACAATGTAGCGATAGCGGAATTGGACTATTGAATAAACATAAACGGTTTAAGGTTTAGCAAATAAAAAACCCTCCAAAAAAATTGAAGGGTTTTTTAAAATCATTATTGAAATACTTATCTCTTTGCTCTTTGTTTTTTTGTAGGAAATTGATTTCCTTCTTTAAACCCTGGGCCTTCTGGCGGGCCTAAATAGGTTTGAGCACACCTAAACCCTACTGTGCTTGCACCTTGTGTTTCTTGCATAAATCTACGAGTACCTGGCGATAACCAATAAGCTCTGTCATTCCAACTTCCACCCTTTATTACTCTACTTTCATCATTTATTAAAGAACTAATACCGTACCCGTAAGTAACTCCACTAGCTGAGTCGCCATCTAAATAATTAATTACGTTATTGCGTTGGTAGTTGGCTCTGTTCTTAACCTCATCATCAGAAATATCAGCCTTTTTTAAACGACCCATGCTATCTCTTTCATATTCTCCAGTTGCATTTTTGTATAGCTTTTGAAATTTATTTCCACGGAAGTAGTTAAAATCTTGACCATCTACCGAGGTCATTGGTCTGTACACATCGCCTACCCACTCACTTACATTACCACTCATATTAAA
>JAYUJS010000378.1:0-7482 GCA_043765095.1 Ferruginibacter sp. | reverse complement strand
ACACAGAACTGAACCAAAACCCAGAAAACTCTTACAATACTCAAGAAGACTTTCTTTACCGATAACAAAGAACTTGAATTTATCAAGCCAATTAGTTTATCTTTTGTCAGTCTAAAATGCGCCCACTTATACCATTTTAAATTAAAATTATTTTCTTAAATATAGAAGGGATGTTGTAAAATAGGGTTTAATATAAATGTTTAATAACACATTTATTACTAAATTGTTTTCTATTTTTAATATAGAAATTACTTCAATGTAAAGTCCAATTTTATATTTCTGACGTAATTTTATACTTCTAATAATTTTGTTTTATAGCTAATTAATTTTTAATAAAAATAATTAACAGATTTTTTTTAGTTGTATTTCTTAAAATCAATCATAAAAAAAGATATTTTATGTGTTTTTTTTTAGTTAATAAAGCGATAATATTAAAATACATCCATTCGTATATAATTTTTTCGTAAAACACATTATTTTATAGATATTTACATTTATAATTTTTATTATTTTAATTTTTAAGCAATATTTAAATTAGAAAAATAACAATTAATTCAAAAATTATTTTTTTAATATTCTAAGCTTTTACTTCCAAAATATAATGCTTTGTTAACCAATTTTAAATTGAACACTTAATTTTTTTTTATGAAATTATTATCGCTTGCTATTTTATCTATTACTTTTATTTTAGGTGCTTGCAATGGAAATAAGACAGTAAACGATATTTCTAAACGTACCTCATTTTTTGATGCTGCTGGTATGGACTCCACAATAAAACCAGGCGATAACTTTTTTGGCTATGCCAATGGTAAATGGATAAAAGCTACCAAAATACCTGATGACCAAAGTGGATGGGGAAGTTTTTATACATTGTATGAAGATAACCAAAAAAACTTGCGTGGTTTAATAGAAGAATCAGCGAAGAGTAATAATAGTGCTGGTAGCGTGGAGCAAAAAGTAGTAGATTATTATACATCTGGCATGGATACGAATGCTATTGAAAAAAAAGGAGTAGACCCAATTAAACCTTTGCTTGCAAGAATAGACGCTGTAAAAGATTATAAAGAACTAATTGTTTTATTAGCCAAATTAAATGCAGAAGGGCAAGGGAATGATTTATTTAGTTTTTATGTAAGTGCGGATGAAAAAAGTAGTACTAAAAATATACCTAGTTTTTCGCAAGCTGGGTTAGCATTGCCAGAAAAAGAATATTATACAAAACAAGATAGTACTAGTAAAGCAGCAAGAAAAGCTTTGGTAAATTATATAACTACTTTATTTACTTATGCTGGTTTAGATACCGCAATTTCTTCAAAAAATGCGGCAGAAATTTTAGCTTTAGAGACTACAATTGCGGCAAGCCATAGAACCCCCGCTGAAACAAGAGACCCTCAAACAAATTACAATAAAATGGCAATAGCAGATTTGCAAAAATCTCAACCAAATAATAATTGGAGTTTATTTTTTGCAGAAATGAAAGTAAAGCCCGATAGTGTGAATGTGTCGCAACCTGCATACTATGTAGCACTAAATATTTTGCTTGCTACACAGCCAATTGACGTTTGGAAAAATAAAGTAAAATTTGGATACTTAGACGCTAATGCAGCCAATCTTAGTAAAAAATTTAGAGACGCTGCTTTTGCGTACAATAAAACTTTTAATGGAAAAAAAATAGAAAGTGACAGATGGAAAAAAATGGTATCGAAAGTAGATAATGGGCTTGGAGATTTACTCGGGCAAATGTATGTAAAAAAATATTTTACCGAAGAATCAAAAAAAAGAATGGATGAATTGGTAAATAATTTATCTATTGCCTTTGAAGCAAGATTAAAAAAGAATGAATGGATGAGTGATACTACCAAGCAAAGGGCAATTGTAAAGTTGCATGCATTTATGAAAAAAATTGGATACACTTCTAAATGGAAAAACTATGATGATGTAACTATAAACAAAGATGATTTTTTTGGCAATATACAAAGTATTAGAAAGCATGATGTAAAAGAAATGGTAGATAAAGTAGGCAAAGATGTAGATAAAACCGAGTGGGGTATGACGGCGCCTACAGTAAATGCATATTACAATCCTACCAATAACGAAATAGTTTTTCCGGCTGGTATATTACAATTTCCATTTTTTGATGCTAATGCTGATGATGCCATAAATTATGGAGGTATTGGTATGGTAATAGGGCACGAAATGACGCATGGTTTTGATGACCAAGGTGCACAATACGACTACAAAGGCAATATGAGAAACTGGTGGGGAGAAGGGGACAGCACAAAATTTAGAGCAAAAACAAATAGTATTGTAAAGCAATACAGTGCTTATACTTTGTTTGGTAATGTGCATATAAATGGAGAGCTTACACAGGGAGAAAACATAGCAGATATTGGTGGGCTAGCCATAGCATACGATGCTTTTAAAATGACAAAACAAGGAAAAGATACAACCAAAATAAATGGCTTTACACCCGACCAACGTTTTTTATTAAGCTATGCTCAAATATGGAGAATTGTAAATAATGAAGAAACTATGCGTACACGTTTGCAAACAGACCCACACTCCCCAGAAATGTATAGGATAAACGGTCCGTTAGTTCATTTTGACCCATTCTATGCTGCATTTAATGTAAAAGAAGGTGGGGCTATGTATGTAAAACCAGCAGATAGAGCAAGGATTTGGTAATACAGTTGAGAGGGAGTAATGTGCAGATGACAAACTAAAGTTGGTAATAGATAGTTTGCAAAATGCAAATATTTATTATATTTGAGCGTAATAAATTATTTTATTTAACAATGTTTCCAAGTCTTCTTAGGGGGGATTTAGGGGATACTAAAAATTAAAAACCATGAGCGACGAAATCGTAAAAGAAGAAAGCAGTTTTTTTGACAAATTAAAAAACAAAGCATCTGAACTAGCAGATAAAGCTGGAGATGTATTTGATGACCTTAAAGACAAAGCGGAAGATGCTTGGGATGCTACAAAAGAAAAAGCAAGTGAGCTAAAAGACAAAGCGGAAGATAAATATGAAGAGCTTACTGGCAAAAATGATGATGATGTAAAAGTATCTAATGATACTGCTACTGATGCTTCAACAGATGATGCCGTTAAGCATTAAAATTTAATAAAAAAGGGTTGCAATTTGCAGCCCTTTTTTGTGATTTTTTGTATCATATTTTTAAATATCCTCTCACAAATTTGATAGTATATTTTATGAATAGTAAGAAAAGATTTAAATTATTTTATTTTCATTATTCCATATCTTGTTCTTTTTTTAAACATCTTAAATAAATCCGAAATAACCATAATACTATTTTCGCTAATTTGAGTAAAACTCATTGGTAAGCAAATGTAATCTTCATCATCGTTGCTTAAAATAGCCTGTCTGGTAAGTACACCTTTCTCATCAATAGTTGCTGCTGCTAAAACTGAACTCTTAAAATTCATAATATCGTCAGGTTTCTTATTTAAATCTCTGTCAATATTATCTTTATCGTCATTAAATAATAATACAAGATTGTTTTTATAAATGGTTGGAAAAAAACTTAGAAAGCCATTAAAACTAAAATTTCTTGCTGAAAATTTTTGATTTTTGGGAACTCGTGTAAAAATTGCCTTACCTGCTTTATCAATATTTGTGTTTAAAATTGTACCATATTGGTAAGAGTATTGAGTATAACCTGAACTACCCTGAGAGCCCATATAATAAGTTTCTGAAAAATATCTATATTCACATACCAAATCAATGCTTCCATTTGGTCGTTTTGCTACATGTATTATCTTATAGTATTTATCTAGCCCAGGGTCTTTTTCGTTATCACTAGCAAATCCGTCTTTGTCTATTCTAGTTAATATTTCACTATCAAAAGGTACAAGTTTTGGGCTTGTAATCACATCCGTTTTCGCATCTAAAGATGCATAAAATACACCATTAATTTTCCCTTTTAGTTTTTGTTTATACATACCTCCTACAGTAACAATACCACTGATTTTATTAAATGATAAAATTGATTGGTCTACAAAGTTTTCACCCATATTAAGAACTATTTCTTTTTCTTTAGCATTTTGTGCATATATTAAAATTTTATAAATATATGAAGGTACTTTACTACCGTTTTCCATTACACTCTCTCTAGATACTTCTTTATCATAATTTTTAACGCTCACGTAAACTTTTCCTTCATCTGAAATACTAGAGTTAATTATGTAAATAAATTTTTGAGTAAAAGGTAATTCAACTTCTTTTGACCATATTTTTTTCAAATCTGTGTTTAACACAGATATAAAAAATTTTCTATTTTCTTTTTTTCTTTCGGGAGCTTGTACGAGTAATAAAATTTTTGAAGAGTCTTGGCTTAACTGAAGGCTTATGGAAGCTTGGTCAGATTTACTGTCTGATTCAAATGAACCTATACTTACTTTCTCAAGCGTTTTTAAAGTTTTAGAATCTATCTTTTCCCCATATAGAGTTGTAAATTTTGTTTCTTTATCATAAACCTCGTAAGTAAAAAAGATATTTTTGCCATATTTTTCAAACCCTTTATAATAAATGTTTTTCTCTTCCGCTTCATACTCCCGCTCAAGCAGTGTTTCAGTATTTGCATCTACTAATAAAAATACGATTTTTATTTTTTGTTTACTAAACATGCCACCACCGCTATAATCTTTACGAAGTACTATAGACTTTCCACCTTCTACTTTTACAGCATCATCAAAAGATTTATTTAGTCTAGCCTTATCACCCCATGTTACGTTAAACGTTTGCGCTTGCAAATTGGTAATAAAAGAAATTGTAATTAATAAGTAAATTGAAGTTTTCAATAATTTCATAATAATATTTAAATTTTAAAAGTTTGGTATTTAATAATGCGTATTTTTGCAAATTTAAAAAACAAAGCTAATAATTATGAAGAAATTAATTTTTACACTTACTTTTTTAATTTTACTTACGACAGCTTTATATGCACAAGAAACAGTTTATTTTAAAACTGATAAAGGAAATTCTAGTAAACGAAAGAAAAAAGAAAAAGTGTCTAGCGAATTAAATATTATAAAAATTGCGCCTTTATCTTTTATAGGAGGCAATTTACCAATATATTATGAGCGTTCAATTACCCCAACTTTTGCATTGCAAGTGGGTGTAGGTATTACTATGAAAAATTATATTAATAATATATTGAGCGAAAAAGATAACGGTGGTAATGGAGGAAATAATTATCCATCAAAAGTTATTAACTGGCAAGATGGTACGTTAAACACATATTCTGACCAAAGTGATAATACTAATTTGGAGCTAAACAGAAAATCTAAAACTGGCTATCTTTTTGCAATAGAACCAAAAATTTATTTTGAAAACGAAGGGCTTGAAGGAACATTTATAAGTTTTGCTTTTAATACAGCAAAATATAATAATACTGTTAATAAAATTAAAACTGGTACCTCAACCTCTTCTAATGCTGTTTTAACTAGTAGCACTTTTGAAGGGTATGAAAAAGTATCTAATTTTTTAGTAAACTACGGTAATCAAACTTTATACGATCATATATCTTTGGAATATAGTGTAGGTATTGGTTTAAAAAAAGTAAGTGCATTAAATTATGCTTTTGCACAAGAAAATAGTGGTAAATTTATTGAAGGTGTTGGTACTACTGATATAACAACAGTTGGTTATAACATTGCTTTTAGGGTAGGTTATCATTTTTAAAATATTTTTGCTAAAAATATAAAAAGCTATCTCAAATGGGATGGCTTTTTTAATGCAGATAATTTTATTTTTAAAACTAAAAAATGTTTTGTTTAAGCTATAGATTTTTTAAAAATATTCAACCCACATTTACACATTATAATTTACCTTTGCGTAAATATTAAAAACAGATTCAAATTTATTTTTATGGTATACGATGTTATAGTTTTAGGAAGTGGTCCAGGTGGATATCCAGCTGCTATCCGTGCTAGCCAGCTAGGCAAAAAAGTTGCTATAGTAGAGAGGGAAAGCCTTGGAGGAATATGCCTTAACTGGGGTTGTATACCCACAAAAGCATTGCTTAAAAGTGCACAAGTATACGAGTATACAAAACATGCAGCAGACTATGGTATTAAAGTAGAAAACCCAATGCACGAATTTGAAGCAGTTATAAAACGAAGCCGTGGTGTAGCAGAAAAAATGAGCAAGGGTATTGCTTTTTTAATGAAGAAGAACAAAATAGAAGTAATAATGGGCAATGGCAAATTGCTTGCTGCAAATAAGCTTGAAGTAACAGCAGCTGATGGAAGCATACAAGTATTAGAGGCTGCTAATATAATAATTGCAACAGGAGGTCGTGCTCGCCAATTACCAAATTTACCAATAGATGGAATAAAAATTGTAGAATACCGCAAGGCGATGGTATTGCCAACCCAACCAAAGAGTATGATTGTATGTGGTAGTGGTGCTATAGGAAGTGAGTTTGCACATTTTTACAATTGTATGAATACAAAAGTAACAATGGTAGAATTTATGCCACGCCTTGTGCCAGTAGAAGATGAAGATATTTCTAAAGAACTAGAAAAACAATTTAAAAAACAAGGCATTGTTATAATGACTAATAGTGAAGTATTATCTGTAGATACTAGTGGCGAAGGTGTAAAAGCAACTGTAAAAACGCAAACAGGTGAAGTGGTGTTGGAAGCAGATATTTTGCTAAGTGCAGTAGGTGTTGTAGCCAATATTGAAAATATAGGCTTGGAAGAACTGGGTGTAAAAACAGAGAAAGGAAAAATAACTGTTGATGCTTATGGGCAAACAAATGTGCCTAGCTTATATGCTATCGGCGATTGCACACCTGGGCAAGCCCTTGCACATGTGGCAAGTAAGGAAGGTATAAATGCAGCTGAGCATATTGCAGGGCATAAAGTGATACCTATAGATTACAACAACATACCAGGTTGTACTTATTGCACGCCAGAAATTTCTAGTGTAGGCTATACAGAAAAAGCTGCAATAGAAGCCGGTTTCGAAATAAAAGTAGGCAAATTTCCATTTGTAGCTAGTGGTAAGGCTACTGCTGGTGGCAATACCGACGGTTTTATAAAAGTAATTTTTGATGCAAAGTACGGTGAATTTTTAGGCTGCCACATGATAGGTGCTGGTGTAACAGAGTTGATAGCAGAAGCGGTTGTAGCTCGTAAACTAGAAACTACTGCACATGAATTGTTAAACTCAATACACCCTCACCCTACAATGAGCGAAGGCTTAAAGGAAGCTGTAGCTGTAGCTTATGGAGAAGCAACGGATGTGTAAATTAAATATTAGATTTTTAGATTTGTGATGTTATACGAAGCTTTCAAGAAATTGAACATAGGAAGGCTTTGTTTATCTGATTTATTTATGAGCTTTATTTAATTAATTGAAGTATTTAAAAATGCAGTATTTTCCATTTCGGTTCCATGCGCTGTTTCTCCCGACCCATTGCCGGAATTTCCTACTTTTTGGGCTAAGCAAAA
>JAYUJS010000377.1:0-2774 GCA_043765095.1 Ferruginibacter sp. | reverse complement strand
CTTCTCTCGCAAATGATTAACCAAAATTGAGTTTCATCAGCCTCTTTCGCAGATATTTTCATTTTATGAATAAGACCTGCTTTGCTTTCACTGTTTTGTGCTTACATTGCATTTGCCCCAATTGAGGTAGCAGAGCGCATAAGTTGTTTGCTTATTATAAATTGTTTGTTTGTATTTAATAATTCGCAAAATTCAATAATCATAATTGCAAAATCAATAGATGATTTTAAAATCGGATTTTTTCAATCATTTCTTTTTGCATAAAAATAATATTGGTTGAAAATTAAAAAATCAAAAAATTAAACAATTAAGCAATCATGAAGCATAAAAAAATAATAAACTTCAATCTTAAAAAATTAGCACATTAGCAAATCAGTTAATTAGCAAATTAATTAGGTTCTACCAAAAACAATGGCTGATCAAACTCCACAGGGCTAGCATCATCTACCAATACTTTTACAATAGTTCCTTTAACTTCACTTTCTATTTCATTAAATAATTTCATTGCCTCTATTATACAAACTACTTTACCGCTTGTTACATCATCCCCTACGTTTACAAACAAAGGTTTGTCTGGCCCTGCAGAGCGATAGAAAGTGCCAATCATAGGACTTTTAATAGTAATGAAATTATCTGCTTTAGGTGATGCTGCTACAGGTGCTGTGCTTGCTACTGGTTGTGATGGTACAGCTTGTGCAGGCAAAGGCAATGATGGCGGGGCGCTATAGCTAGGTGCTGCAACTTGTGTATAAATTTTTTGCGAAGGGTCTTTTTTTTGCTTAATGGTTATTTTTGTACCATCTTCTTCAATTGTTATTTCTCCTATTGAAGTTTTGTTAATTAGCTTTACTAACTCTTGTATTTGCTTAATGTCCATATGAGATTATTAAATGGTTTTGCAATATTTTTAGGAACGCTAAGGTAAGGATTTGAAAAATTAAAAAAGAAACTAATATTTTGCAAAAATTGTCTAAATGTGATTAATTGTACTCAAAAGTGAGCAAATTTGACTAAAAAAGGTCAAAATATACCAAAAAGATGGATAACAACTTTCGTTGTTATCCATCATATTATTATATCATTTTCAAAATATCTTATCTAATATTTATGATTTTACTCTTTCCACATATTCACCAGTTTTAGCTAAAATACGTATCAACTCACCTTCATTTACAAATAGTGGAACATTTACAGTAGCGCCAGTTTCTACTGTACATGGTTTTAATGTTTTTGTAGCAGTATCACCTCTCATACCAGGCTCACTATAGGTTACAAGTAATACAATTTTATCTGGCAATTCTACAGACATTGGTAAATCTGTATCACCATTTATAGATACCGATACTTCTTGCCCATCTTTTAAAAATCTTGGAGCATCTACCATTGTTTCTGGCACTGTTATTTGTTCAAAGGTTTCTACATCCATAAAGCTATAACCAGTATCATCTTTGTACAAATAAGTATATGGTTTTCTTTCTACACGTACTGGGTAAATAGTTTCTCCGGAGTTCCAAGTTTGTTCAATTGTTCTACTATTATCTACTCCTTTTAGTTTTGCCCAAACTTTGGCTGCAGAACGAGCCGTTTTATTTTGCCCAAAATCTATTACTGAATATAAACTTCCATCAACTTTAATAATGAGTCCCGAGCGTATATCTGTTGTAGTTGCCATTTTGTAGTTGTTTATTTGGCTGCAAAAGTAGCGGAAAAATATTCAATCATATATATTTGCGTAAAACATTTTTTATGAATCAACTTACACTAGGCATAGGCACTCGTTTACAACACACTTTACATGGTCAAGGTGTTATTGTAGGCATAAAATATGCTACTTACATTATTTCATTTATAAATGTTGGTATAAAAGAAATAGAAAAAGCAGATAAAAATTTAGAAGAAATAATACCAGAAAATGTGAGTGAGGTAATAGAAACTAATGACGAAGTAGAAAAATCCTTATTGAAAATATTAAAAATGTGGGGTGGTATAAATGAAATAGTACCACTTGGCGATAAATGGATTGGAGGAACTATGCTTTTGCAAACTGCCGATAAAACTTTAAAGCCAAAAGAAATTGGTATTGATGATTTTTTTCATAAAATAGTAATGCTAAGAGATAGGCTTCGTGTGCTAGAGCAAAATATAAATAGCCATAAAAAACTTACCGACGAAGAAAAAGTAAACATACAACAATACATTACTCGTTGCTATGGCTCACTGACTACTTTTAATGTGTTGTTTAAAAATAAAGAGCAATATTTTGTGGGGGATAAGGGCGGAAAGGAGGAATAGGATACATAATTATTTCTCTAAATTTTCCCACCTGTTGGTAAACTCAAACAAACAATTAGTGAAAGAAAACATTGTTTCGATTTTTTTTAAGGGCTTTTTTTTTGACTCTGCCACAAAATTTTAGTAAACATCAACGAATGCATTAACATATTTTACAACAATAATCAAAATTATTAAAAACTTAATCAACTCACTTAGCTTAATTAAGCAACGAATATAAGTGCGGCATGGTATCTGTGCTTTTTGCAAAGCTAGTTTCCGCCCCAGTTGGTAAACTCAAACAAACAATCCGTGACAACCTAGGCCTTGCGTGCGACCTGCCAATGCTTATTTTTAAACCCAAATTAGATACTTCCTCGTGGCAGATTTTGAAAAAAGTTAAATACCACAGGGTAGCAAAACTTTGTGTAATGCTTTCATACAATATGCCGCACAATTCTTCACTCCCTCCTACCAATTTCTTCCCTGTTTCCTCCCTACAT
>JAYUJS010000376.1:0-2783 GCA_043765095.1 Ferruginibacter sp. | reverse complement strand
TCATTAATTTCTAAGGCTTGTTCCTTTTTTGAAGCATTTTTTCGGTATTGGTCTATTATTTTATTTTTTAAAATTGCAACCAACCAAGTTTTTACTGATGCGTCTCCATTGTAATTATCAATATTTCTCCATGCAGCTAAAAAAGTTTCTTGCACTAAATCCTTTGCATCATCTGCATCTTTTATTCTTTGTAGCGCATAATTGTATAGGATATCTGAGTAATCATTTACCCATGTAGTAATATCGTTTTTTTGATTTAGTAAAGCCATAGATGAAACTGTTTCAAAATAAAAGTAAACTATAAAAGTATAAAAAATATGGCTAAACAGAAAGCCACTTTACTTTTTATTTTAATGGAAAAAGTTTTTCCAACTTAATTCTGCTTTTGCTTTTAATGCAACTTCATCTTTATTCCATTTTGTAAGTGTATTATTTACCCAAGTATGGTAAAATAAATACAATTCACCATTTATAATTTTAAATGTTTCAGGGTCTATTTCTACTTTTTCTTTTGTAGCTCCCATTGCATAAGCACACCATCCACCATACTTAGGTTCATACTTTTTATAGTTTGCTTTAAATAATTCTTTAGTTTGTACACTTGAAAAATAGTAAACAATTCCATCAGCAATTACTGCGTTATCCTTTGTACCTTTTTCCGCCTTACCAAGCGTAAAATAAGCAACAGGGTCATAACCTTCTATAGCAAGTCCATTTTTAGCTACGTTAAATTCTTTTTTTCTTACTTCAGTTTGTGCATTTACTTGTGTAGTACTTAGTGCCATTAATAATCCTAAACAGATTGTGATGATTTTTTTCATTTTTATTTTTTCGTTTTTAATGTATATAATCTTATACGAGCTTCCTTTAGATTCCTTACAAAAAATAAAATATATATTTTCATTTAACATAACTTTATTAAAACTTATTCAAAAATTAGAAAATGACTTTATTTGAAATCTATTAATTTCGCTTTTTAAAATATTTTATGCAAATAATAATTACAAGAGCAACCGGAAGAGGTAATGCAAACCACGGTTAGTTAAAGCCTGCACATTATTTTAGCTTTGGTGGATGGTAAAATTAGGAGAAAGTACATTTTGGTGCATTGATAGTGCTGAATGATGACTGGATTGCAGGTGGCGGGGCTTTTTCTACACACCCACATGATAATATGGAAATAGTGACGATACCCTTTACAGGCGTACTTGCACATACGGATAGCACAGGGGGCTTAGGCACAATACAAGCAGGCAATATACAAATAATGAGTGCAAGTACAGGTGTATAACATAGCGAAGCAAATGAATCTGCTACTGAAAGTGTAACGCTTTTTAAAGTATGGCTATTTCCTAAAATAAAAAATATTGCACCCAGGTACGGCCAAAGAAAATTTAAATTAGAAGATAGAAATTGTAAGTGTCAGATTGTGGTATCGCCAAGGGAAGAAGACAATGCTCTTTGGATAAACCAAAATGCAAAATTTGCATTAACAAACATAAAAGCTGCTGAAAAAATAAAATACGGAAATGCTTTTGCAGGAAATGGAGCTTATGTGGTTGTTATAAATGGTAGCGTAAATATCTGCGATATTAACTTAAAAAAAAGAGATGCTGTTGGTATTTGGGAAACAAAAAATATTGAAATAATGGCGGAGGAAGATTCGGAAATAATTGTGATAGAAGTGCCGATGAATTTTAGGACGGAACGCTGATTTTCATAATTGTCATGATTTTTGATTTTGCTTCGCAAAAAGAGTTACCAATAATACAATAATATAATTTTGTAGGGGAGTCCCGTACTTTTGAAACCAAAGAAGGCAAAATATTATTCGCTACAAAATTTTTATTTAATGTTGAAACTGCCTAAAAACAAGTAAATTTATTACTGATTCCTGATAATTTTAGGAAAGGAAGGTATACTGTGCAAGCATGGTACAATAGTAGCATGATAGCAAAAATGGCAAAAACGCTTTCATAAATTTTATTCCCTCCAAAACTCATTTACATGAAAAAAATTTTTTTCTCAATTATCTTTTTTGCTGCTTTTTTTATAATTCATGCGCAAGACAATCCATTTATAAGATTGGTAGAACTAACCAAAGAAAAAAATATTGTAACAAGCGCTAGACAATTTATAATTGGTAGTACCTGCAAAAATTGTACACTAAATATTAATAATATCCCTGTAAAAGTATACAGTACAGGTGCATTTGCTTATGAAGTTAATTTAAAAGCAGGTGATACAAATTTTGTACTTTCTGCAAGCAATTTATTAGGTAAAAATATTATAAAAAATATGGGTTTTACTTATACAGCAGCAAAGCCAGCAGAAGCTGTAAAAATACTGGGTATAGAAAATATACAAACTTACCCCGAAGGTAATTTGGTACTAATGGCTGGCGATAAAATACAGTTTAAAGTAAAGGCTTTTACTGCATGCAATGTAAGTACAATAAACGGTACAATATTGTATGAAATGCCCACTAGTACTACAAAAGGAATGCTGGGTATTTACCAAGGGGAGTATACAATAAAGGCTACAGATAATTTTACAGCAATGAAAATACCTGTAACAATAAAAGGTATTGATGGGCAGCAAATAACTGCTGAAACTAAAAATACTTTTGCCATTGTAAACCCACAAAGTAGCGATGTATGTATTACAAAAGGTAGGCTTGCACATTTATTGTATGGGCTTGGAGAGGATAGGCTTGGTGGCGCAAAAATTGGCTACATAGATAGTATGATTCCATTAAAAATTATTGGAAAGGTTGGCGACAA
>JAYUJS010000375.1:0-7519 GCA_043765095.1 Ferruginibacter sp. | reverse complement strand
TGCTGCAAGTTCTGTTTCTTTATCATCTATCCATTTGCTTGTTCTATACAGTGCACTTTCACTTACCCATATACGTGTAGCACATTCTGCTAGTTTATGTTTTATAGCACCAAAATTTGCAATAGCTGTTTTAAATTGTTCTCTTGTATTTGCATAAGTAATGGTAGCATCTAGCGCCATTTTTGCTCCGCCCAACGCTGCAGCACACAATTTTAATCTTCCAATATTTAAAATATTAAACGCTATCACATGTCCTTTTCCTGCTTCGCCCAATAAGTTTTCAACTGGCACTTTACAATCTTGAAAATATAATTGCACCGTACTCGAACCTTTAATACCCATCTTATGTTCTTCCGCCCCAAGGGTAAAACCTTCGGTATCTCTATCTATAATAAACCCTGTAAATTTTTCGCCATCTATTTTTGCAAACACGGTATACACATCTGCAAATCCACCATTGGTAATCCAACATTTTTGTCCGTTTAAGATATAGTGCTTTCCATCTTCACTTAGCACTGCTGTAGTTTTTGCACTTAGTGCATCACTACCACTATTGGGTTCAGTAAGCCCGTATGAGCCTTTCCACTCGCCACTTGTAAGCTTTGGTATATATTTTTTCTTTTGCTCATCTGTACCAAAATATAAAATAGGCAAAGTACCAATACCTGTATGTGCTGCTATGGCTACACTAAAACTAAAGCCACCGCCAAGCCCTTCATTTACCAAGGTCGAAGTTATAAAGTCTTTACCCAAGCCTCCAAACTCTTCTGGCGTAGAAGCACCTAAAAGCCCCTGCTCACCTGCTTTCTCCATAAGCAATGGCATAAGCCCGGGCTCTAGTTTATCTATTCTATCAACTACTGGTAATACCTCTGTGTGCAAAAATTGTATGCACATATCTTTCACCATTTGTTGCTCCTCATTAAAATCTTCTGGTGTAAAAGTTTCAAATGGGCTACTTTCTTTAATTAAAAATTCACCGCCTTTTAATACTGCTGTTGTTGTTGTTTCTGTATTCATTTTTAAAATTTTATAGCCCTCTTATTCTCCGCCGTTAAGCAGAGGACTTGTGAGCGCTGTTATTATTGTGAAGTTTATTATAATTTCTGTTTTTTCTATTTATAATTCCAATCTCATGTATAATCTACTATTTGGGCAAGTCCCTCTTTGGAGGATTTAGGGGGCTAGGTTCTCATACACCTTATTTAAAACCTCCTTAGCTATTTCTATTTTTTCTAAAGCTACACCAGCTAAAGCTTCGTTTAATGTTTGGTTTGCCACTTCCATACTTAGCTCTTGCAATTTTTGTGCATCAGGTGTTGTACATATTTTATTTATTCTCCTATCTGTTTTATCTGCCATGCGTTTTACAAGCCCTAGTTTTTCTAAATTATCTACCAATCTTGTTATGCTTGGCTTATCTCTAAAAGTAGCATCGCACAATTGTTGTTGGCTCAAGCCATCTTGTTTCCATAAATGATAAAGCACACTCCATTGCTCAATAGTAATATCCACACCGCTTTGCTTAAAATTCTTTTGCAGGCGTCGTGCAATGGCCGTACTCGCTTTGCCAGTTATAAAACTGTATAATTCACTTTTTTTAAATTGGTTGTTGGGCATATAGTTGTTTAAACAACTATATAAAGGTAAGCATTCCTTTTTATTTGCAAAATTTTATTTTTTTTAAATCTTTAAAGTAATTGTTTTCAACAACGACTTCGTCATTGTACAAACTAAAACAGCAGCTTTGGGCAGCATCGTTGTGTCACTCACTTCATCGGCATACCATTGTTCATCTTTTATTATGCTATAGATTAACGATTTTATATTTAAGATTGCCGATTTTAGATTTCTTTTATTTTGAAAGGGAGTTATTTTATTTATTAAATCATTGATTTAGGTTTTTATTTTAAAAGCTATTAACTAAAAGTTATTTTTTAATTTGTAAAAAGTTTGCACTAAAATATGCTGCATTCTTTAGTCTCGACTTACAATTTTTATAAACTCGTTTTATTAATGAAAAAATTAATAAAATACCTTTTATACCCTTTATAAATTAAGGACTGATCTATGTAAAGTGTTGTAAAGGTGAGCTTGTAGAACCCAATGCTCACAAAGAAACCTCCTTTTACAAGCTTAGGCAGACATCTGTTATTTTCGACAATTTGACTAAATTAAATTTACAAATGACATTAGTTTTCTCAGTAAAAAGTCAAACTTAAAAAAACTCTCTGCTAAAACTTTTTCTTCCCTTATAAAAGCGTAAATAAAAGTTGAAAATTTACCACTGCTCACCATAGCCCTGATAGGAGTGGATATACTTTTTTTGAGGAACGAAAAAAAAGATAGGAAAGGTAGCAGTATTTCAAAAGCCCAATATAGTTTATTGGCTCAATGCTACAGGTAAAACTAACAGCTTAAAATAAATATACTGAGATTTATGAAATACTTTTTGTATCAATAAATTATATCAGTGCTGCTTCAATTTTTTCAAAACCTTCTCTAGCATCCATTCCGTTCCACAAAATATCGTATACTGTTTGGGCAATGGGCATTTCAGCTTTTACGGTTTCATTTATAATGTGCATGCATTTAGATGCATTGTATCCTTCGGCTACCATGCTCATTTCTAGCTGTGCATTTTTTACAGAGTAACCTTTGCCTATCATATTTCCAAATGTTCTATTTCTACTAAAAAGTGAATAACAGGTTACCAACAAATCTCCTAGATATACAGAGGCTGCATAGTTTGCATGTTTTTTTCCAACGGTACTTTTGTCTGTTTCCATATAGCCAACTTCTGCATTTATAATGCCTGCTTTTCTTAAAAAGCCCGCCATTTCATCTGCACTATTTGCAATAAGTACACTCAAAAAATTGTCGCCATAGTCAAGCCCATGCGCCATACCCGCTGCTACTGCATATATATTTTTTAATACGGCGGCATATTGTACACCATATATATCTTTATTTACAACAGTATTTATATAAGTAGTTTTAAAATTGTCTGCTATAATTTTTGTGGTAGCTTCATCTACGCCAGTAAAAGTTAGATAAGATAATTTTTCGGCTGCTACTTCTTCTGCATGGCAAGGGCCCAATAAGGCAAAATAATTTTCAATTTTTACGCCAAAGTATTTTGCTAAAAAATCATTGAGCAATTCATTTTCGCCTGGCATTATACCTTTTACTGCAGAAATAATTTTTTTGCCCTCAAATATATTTTTGTTCAAAGATAAAAGTACCTCACTTGTGTAAGCAGATGGTATAGCAATTATGATAACATCACTTTGTTCTATAACTTGTTGTACATTGGTAGAGAGTATTAATTTTTGTACATTAAATCTTGCACTAGTAAGATATTGAGGATTATGGTTTCGTATTTTAAATTGTTCAATAGCTGCTTCACTTCGGTTCCACCAGCTAATAACATTACCATTATCCGTTAATATTTTTGCAATGGCAGTACCCCAACTACCACTTCCTAGTATTCCAAATTTCATACTCAATTTTTTATAAACCTAGCGTTTCTACTGCTTTAAAAGCTGCTGCTTGGCTTGCATCTTTTTTATTAAACCCTTTTGCTTGTGCTACTACTTCTCCATCTATTGTAGCACCAATGGTAAATAATCGTCTACCACTTTCTATAGATTCCCCTACTGTTGTAAATTCTAATTGCTTGCCATTTTTATTAGCCCAGCCATACAATTTATTTTTAATATTTATTTCTATAGCTTCTAAATCATCTGTAAACATGTGGTTTTGCACCATATATTTTTCTATCCAGCGTTGTGTTTTATCGTAGCCTCTATCTAAAAAAATGGCACCTATTAAAGCCTCTAGCGTATTACCAAATATTTGAGAAGATTTTAAGGAGTTATCTAGTTTGTTGTAATAGGTAATTTTTTTTAATCCCATTTTTATAGCTATTTCATTTAGCTTTTGCCTATTTACCATTTTGCTGCGCATTTCTGTAAGAAAACCTTCCCCTTTGTAAGGGTATTTTCTAAAAAGATAATGTGCAATTACAGAGCTTAATACTGCATCTCCTAAAAATTCTAGGCGTTCATTATTTTCGTCTGCACCTTCCCTTACAGATCTATGGCTAAGCGCTATTTTATATAACAAAATATTGTTTGGTTTAAAGCCAATAACATTATTAAGCTCTTTTTTAAAATCGTTGGTAACAGATTCACCTAAAAATAAATCGTGTAAGTATGTAAGTGCTTTTTTAATGGGGTAAAGTTTTAGCTAAAATAGTTTATTTAATGTTTAGATACAACATTTTAGGAGAGAATATTTTACATAGCTTACATAACAGCAATTGTATTAAAAAATGCCCTAAACTATTTCATAAACTTATACCGCATAAAATGAAGTAATCAATATTAATACAATATATCTAAAGAGTAAATAGGCGAAGTGAAAATTTAATTATAGGGTACTTATAATTAGTAAACTTATCAAAGTAGTTTATATAATATTAACACTATCATATATTCTACCACCATTAAGACAGTCTATACCAATCCTAAAAACGTATATACCAGTTGGTAAATCTGAAAATTTTGCTTTTGTAATGGTAGTGTTATTATTGGCAGTTATTAAACTTATGTTTGATCCCACAGGTGCAGATACAATTTCCCATAATATATTAGGGGTAGCATTTATATTGCCAGATGAATTGCCCGTTAGCGTAAAAAGTGTTTGTAGATAATTAATACTATAAGCTGGTTGGGAGTAACAATAACTTGCATCTATACCAGCATTTACTGTACAATTTTGTGCGTATGTTTTTTTGCTTACAAAAGCAAAAATCGTAATAATAAATATTTTAATTATGCTTAATGTATAGGTTTTTTTAATAATTAGGGATTTGAATCTAAAACGACAACCACTACTAAAATATTGTTGCTCAAATACATATTTATTTTAATTATGTATGATATACAAAAAATTATAAAGCATAGGTATTACTAATTCTACATGACATAAGATAATATATTTAAAAGGGATAACTTTAATTAAAGCAATATGTAGTGCCAATATAAAGCATAGGAAATACAATTGTGAAACAACTACCGTTAACAATATTTAAAACTACTATTAAAATTAAAATTGAAAAAGTTTTTAATAAATATCATTAGTATGTTCGCATTAGTAATTGTATAACTTTTTACAGCAATATTAAAAAAATTATTATAAAAAAAGTCTCGCAAAAATGCGAAACTTGATTAGTTTTTTAATAACTGCAAAAAATTATTCTGCTGTTGGTGTTGCTTCTTCGACTGTAGGTGTTTCCGCTACTGGAGCTTCTATCACTTCTTCTACTGTTTCTTCTTTTACTGGTACTGTTGCTGTTTCTACAACTTCAACCTTTTTTACTAGTGGCACATTGCGTTTATCCAAACGTGCTTTTTTATCTACACCTTGGCGCTTTGCTACATGTGCATCATGCTCAGTGCTCCATTTAGTAAATTTCTCCATTGCTGCTGCTTCATCAAATAAGCCAAGGCCTACACCACGTAGCAAATGCTTAAGGAACAAAACACCTTTAAACGAAAGAATACGGCGTACAGTATCGGTGGGTTGAGCACCTTTTTGTAACCAATCTAATGCTTTTTGACGGTCTATCAGTATAGTGGCTGGTACCGTTAAAGGGTTGTAAGAACCTAATTTTTGAATAAATTTACCATCACGAGGACTGCGGGCATCTGCAATAACGATGAAGTAAAAAGGTCTTTTTTTAGACCCATGTCTTTGTAATCTCATTTTGACAGCCATAAAATAGAAATTTTTTGGTTGTGAGTAAATATTGTTTAGTTGCTTCCTTAGAAAAGGATTGCAAATATAGCAGTTTTTATGTTAAAGTACAGAAAATAAAATGTATATCTTGTGTACTATGTTTTTTTAACAGCAATTGTAATTTAATTTATTGATAACATTCAATTAACATATGAAAAAAATAAAGTATTTTAATGTATTTTAAAACAAACTCCAATGTTTGCTGCAAAATTTAAATTACTATAACTTAGCTCGCCATACAAGCCAATTTGCTTACTAGCAAAATACCTAAGCCCTAATACCGCATCGTATGCTATTGGTGTAGGAAAAGTAGGAGCAGTACCTACATCTGTACCACTTGCATTTTTATTACTTCCACTCCAAAATGTGGCTCCTATAGATATTTTACTGTAAGGGTCAAATTTATCTGTAGTATATAAATGATAAGTAGTAGATAATAATACTGTTGTAGATTTTACAGTTGTATTTAATGATGTACCATTTACACCAAGTGCACTCAAAATTGAGGAGGATGTTGATGTTTGTGTACCTTCTGAGTAAGCAACACTAATGCCAAGACCTAAGTTGTCTTTTATTAAATATTCGTACCCAATAGAAAATGGCCCTACTTTTGAGTTAGATGTGGAAGTTCCAGAGGAACCAAATATACTTCCCAACTCTCCCAGCCCAGCAAGGGACACTATATTTTTACCCATACCAATACCAACTTGTAATACGTGGGAACCTTGTTTTAAAATAGGCGTTCCTTCAAAAGCTTTGCCTGGCTTTATGGCATCTAATATTTCCCTTACCTGGCAAGTGGCTATTTGTGGTAAAAATATAATACTTGTTAAAAAAAATAGGAATGTTGTAAGAAGTCGTTTCATAATAAATAATTGTAGCGTTAGTAATTTTTTCTAAGTTTAACTTATAAACTTAAATTACAAATAATTATTGTTAGACGATAAAATTTAAAATTAGTAGCCTAATTTTTGATATATTATTTATGGTATCAATAAAGTAGTAAACAAGGGTAATTAATTGTTTATAAAATTACTGTTGCTAAGAAACAAAACTTATTTTATAATTAAAATACCCTTAAAAGTTGTTTCTAAAACTTTGTTTCTAAATATAATGGTAGCATAGCCCTCCAAGTGGGCCAATCATGTTTCCATTCTTTGCCCCAAATAGATGCATCATGTTCAATACCTTTTGACTTTAGTATTTCGGAAAATTTTGCAGTGGCAGAAGGGTCTTCATAGTCGCCACCGCCAGTAAGTATATGTATGTGTTTACTATTGCGTATGTTATTTAAATACCACTCATCTTGTAAGTTAGGTATATAGTGAGCAGGAGAATTTAAATAAACTTGGTCATCCCAATACCCATCTGCATATTCTGAAAGGTCGTATACACCACTCATTGCTATTACACCATCAATAATATCTGGTCTTTTTAAAAATAGATTCATACTGTGCAAAGCACCAAACGAAGCCCCACAAAGTATAATGGGTGTTTCATGCGAAGTATTTGTTTTTATAAATGGTATTACTTCATTAAAAATATAATGGTTAAATTGGTTTTGACGAATGGCTTTATGCGCTCCTTCCATTTCTTTATTCATCCAACTTTCTTTGTTTATACTATTTATAGAAAATACACGCACTTTACCATTATTTATGTAAGGTGCAAGACTTTCAATTAATTGAAAACGTTCATATTCTAAATAATCTGC
>JAYUJS010000374.1:0-2788 GCA_043765095.1 Ferruginibacter sp. | reverse complement strand
TAAAACTTGCTACAGCGTAAGCATAAAATTTGTTGAAGTTTATTGACAATACTCATTTTTGTAAAGTTAAAACTCTTCAACAAATTTTTTTGTAGTGCTTTACTGTTTAAGGTTTGTGTGATTCAATTTTTTTTAATTCCCATATTCACTCAAAAATTTAATCCTCATTATTTTTAATTGTTCCATTGTAAAATCACTATCTGCAAGTTCAGCCTGAGCAACATTAAGATCCGATGTTTCACAGCCTTTAAAATAATCCATTATTTCTTCTTGTTCATATTCATCCACCATTTCATCTATTGCGTAACCAAGGTTTAATTTTGTGCCACTAGCTACAATTGTTTCCATTTCCTCTAGTAACTCTTCTATCTTTAATCCCTTTGTTTTAGCGATGGTTTCTAGCGTCATTTTCTTATCTACATTTTGTATAATAAAAATTTTATTGTTGTTTCTATTTACAACACTTTTCATTACAAAATCATCTGGTCGCACTATATCATTTTCGTCTACATAGTGTGTTATTGCATCTAAAAATGGCTTTCCATATCTAAGTGATTTACCTTTGCTAACACCACTTATTTTTTCCAACTCTTCCAATGTAGTAGGATACATTGTAGCCATATCTATTAAAGAGCTTTCTAAAAATATTACAAAGGGAGGCAAGTTTTTTTCCTTAGATACTTTTTTACGGATATCTTTTAATTGTATCAATAATTTTTCGTCTGTAATACTTTCTATTTCACCAACAGCATTTCCTCCCTCTTCATCATCAGCATTTGCATCTTCAAACAAATTATTTAATGCTATTTTAAATGAAGTAGGTTTTTTTAAAAATTGCTTGCCTGCTTTGGTAAGCTTTAGCACACCATATTCTACAATATCTTTTTCTAGCAACCCTTGTAGCAACATTTGTCTAATAAGGCTGCTCCAAAAATGTGGTTCTTTATCATTGCCACAAGCAAATTCATGCAGCTCTTCGTGCCTATACATTTTTACTGCTGGTGTGGCTTTGCCAGTTATTACTAGTATCACATATTCTATAGCAAACTGCTCTCCTACCGCTTGTACGGTTTTTAATGCATTCACCGTTTCTTCTTGTGCTTCTATTTTTTCTTTAGGTTGCACACAATTGTCGCAATGCCCACAGCTTTGCTTATCATCGTATACTTCTCCAAAATAATATAACAACGTTTTTCTCCTACATACACTACTTTCGGCATAAGATACTGTTTCATTTATAAGTTGAGCGCCTACTTCTCTTTCACTTAAGTTTTTATCTCTCATAAGGTGCTCTAGCTTGCTTACATCTTTATGAGAATAATACAACAAGCACTTTCCTTCCATTCCATCCCTACCAGCTCTACCAGTTTCTTGATAATAATTTTCAATAGACTTTGGTATATTATAATGTATCACAAAACGTACATCTGGCTTATCTATACCCATACCAAAAGCAATAGTAGCTACAATTACATTTACATCATCATTCAAAAATTGGTCTTGCCTATGTGCTCGCAATTTAGCATCTAACCCTGCATGGTAAGCCACAGCAGAAATACCATTTGCATTTAACATTGCAGCTAGCTCCTCAGTAGTTTTTCTATTAAGCGTATAAATAATACCGCTCTTGTTTTTGTAATTTTGTATAAAACGTACTATGCTTTTATTGGTTTGCTCTACATTTATTTTAGGCTGTACTTCGTAATATAAATTTGCTCTGTTAAAAGAAGATATAAATATGTGAGGGTCTCTTAGTCCTAAGTTTTTTTCAATATCGCTTTGTACTTTTGGTGTGGCAGTTGCAGTAAGTGCAATAATTGGAGAATTTGGGCTAATTATTTCTGTCATTTCTTTAAGCCTGCGGTATTCTGGTCTAAAATCATGCCCCCATTCAGATATACAATGTGCTTCATCTACGGCAAAAAAAGATATTTCTAGCGTTTTAAAAAAGTCTACGTTTTCTTCCTTCGTCAATGTTTCTGGCGCTACATATAGCATTTTTGTGCGCCCAGCAGTAAGGTCATCTTTTACTATTTTTTGTTGCCCTTTATTTAAAGTGCTATTTAAAAAATGTGCAATATTGTCGCTACTACTAAAACCTCTAATAAGGTCTACTTGGTTTTTCATTAGTGCTATAAGTGGAGAAACTACAATAGCAACTCCGTTGCTCATTAAAGCAGGTAACTGGTAACATAAACTTTTGCCGCCCCCTGTTGGCATAATTACAAAAGTGTCTTTTCCAGATAGTAGACTGGTTATAATTTCTTCTTGTGGAAATTTGAACTTACTAAAGCCAAAATTTTCTTGTAATTTTTCTTTAAGGTCTGGGATCACTGTTGCATCTGCTACAGTTTTTTTAGTCTTTGCTGTTGTTTTTGTTTTCGTTGTAGCCATAATCAATATTAAAATACAAACATTATTTAAATGTTTGGTATTTTTATGTGTGTAGAAGTTGAGTAATATCTTTTTTTAAAAAATCAAAAAAACCAATTAGGTAAAAGTAAAACTTCTATCAATTTAAAAATAATGCATTAAAGTACGATAAATATATGAAATTATACAAAATTTATTTTGCATTTATGCATAATGCTTGCACTATGCAGTATTTAAAATAAATTTGCAATACTTCAATTATGCTTAATAAACAAAATATTATAGAATCTGCAAAGCGCAGCATACTTATGCAAGCTAGCTCTGTAGAAAATTTAGCAAATTTTATTGACGAAACATTGGTAAATGCAGTACATTCTATAGCAAAAAGTAAAGGTAGGCTTGTAGTAAGTGGTAT
>JAYUJS010000373.1:0-7521 GCA_043765095.1 Ferruginibacter sp. | reverse complement strand
TTAATATTTTAGCAGCTCCTAGCAGGCATGTTGTATGCACATCATGCCCGCAAGCATGCATTACACCTGCATTTGTAGATTTATACGGCACGTCATTTTCTTCTACAATTGGCAATGCATCCATATCTGCACGAAGTGCTACTATTCTTTCATCTGCATTTTTACTTTTTATTAAACCTACCACACCTGTAGTGGCCATTACTACAAAAGGTATCTCCCATTCTGATAATTTTGCTTGTATATATTTAGATGTTTCAAACTCCACATAGCTCAGTTCTGGTTTGCTATGTATGTACCTACGAATGTCTATAAATTCTTGTTTGTATGCAGCAGAAAGTGCTTTTATTTTTTGTAAAATCATAAAATATTTATTTCTTTTCTTCTTTTTTGGCTTTAGCTTTTTCTATCGCTTTCTTTTTTACCACAGTTGCTTTTTTATCATCATCATTTTTATCGTCGGGTGCATTTGGGTCTTTTTTCTCCACTTTCATTTCTACCATGCTAGATATTACATATATATTATTTGTCACTAATTTCATACCCATTATTTGTTTTTTTACTCTGTCTGCTTGGCCTCTATCTAAAAAATTTCCAAATTTTATTTTAGTATTAGGCATTTGAAACTCCATATATTGCTTTTGGTCTGGAAAAGATTGATATAATTTAGCTCTTACTTTCATTGCTAAATCTCTATCGTTTGTACTTATTACCATTAAGCGATAGCCTTGTGTAAGTACAATACCAGTACTACTTGTATGAGTTACTTCTTTACCAGCAATTTTATTTGCATTGGCTAGTGTATTATTGTATGCAGCTAATTTACTTTCTAACAAAGCAATTCGTGCGTCTTTTATAACTATTGCTGTACCTCCATCTACAGTATCCAAAGCATTTTGCGATATGGATGTAAAAAATGAAAATACTAAAATTGAACTAAGAAAAACCGTTTTCATATTTGTAAATTTTATAGAGATTGAATTTAATTTTATTTAAACATATTCGCTTCTTCGTTTATAGTAATACTTGCACTACAACCTATTCTATCAGCACCAGCTTCAATTAATTCTTTTGCAAAAGCAAATGTTCGAATACCGCCACTTGCTTTTATTTTTACTGTATCTGCCAAATGTTTTCTCATAAGTCTCACTGCATGTACGCTAGCACCACTTTCTGCATACCCAGTAGATGTTTTTAAAAAATCTACAGCAGCAATTCCATATAAATCACAACATTTTATAATTTCATTATCAGTAAGTATGCCGCTTTCTATTATTATTTTAATAACTTTTTGTTTGCTACGTACTATTTTCATTATATGATTAAGTTCATTAGCCAAATATTGCCAATCGTCATTTTTAAGTGCAGCTATATTTATAACCATATCTAGTTCATCTGCCCCATCTACTATAGCCAACAATATTTCTGCAAGCTTTGCCTCCACCGCACTATATCCAAATGGAAAACCAATAACGGTGGCTACTTTTACATTGCTATTTTCGCAATATTTTTTCGCAACTTTTACAAATAATGGTGGTACACATACCGCCGCAAAATTATTTTCTACTGCTTCGGTGCAAAGCCTTTTTACATCAGATAATAATGTTGTAGGCTTTAACATAGTGTGATCAATAAAATTAGCTATTTGCATGGTTGCAAAAATAATAAAAGAATTGTAGGTAAATGGTTTTGATTTTAATGTTATTTAAAAAATTAACAAGTATTATTTTATGCATAAAAAAACCTTTAGTTAAATTAATTACTAAAGGTTTAATAAATTTAAATAAAGCATTTATTTAAAATTTGCTACTACAATTATTTTAGGGTCAGTAGCTACTTTACCACCAGCTATTGCCCCACCCTCTACTGCATAGTCTGAAAGCTTTATTGTAAAATCCGTAGTGGTTTTTACTTCTTTTCCTTTTACCAGTATTGTGGCAGTAGTATTTACAGGTTTTGTAACACCATGCAAACTTAAGTCGCCAGCTATTGTAGCACTATATGTACCATCTTTAGCAAAGTTTACTTCTGCCAAATTTGTAATTTTACCTTTAAAAGTTGCCTTCGGATATTTTTCAGAATCCAACCATTTTGCACTATTAAAATGGTCTTGCATCATTGGGTTAGAAAAAGTAAAACTTTTTACAATTGATTCAAATGCTACATCTCCAGTTTTTGGGTTTATACTAGCCACCACAGTTTTATTTTCTGCCTTTGGCAATGCATCTAACTTTGTAGTTGCATCAAAGCTAATGGTAGCGGATGTTGTAGTTTTTTTCTTTTGAGCAAAAGTTAAAGTTGTAAACCCTGCTAATGCAAAAAGCATAATTGTTTTTTTCATATCTATTTTTTTTATTTTTTATTTAATAATAAGACAACGTTTAAAATTTATAATTTCAGTTTCTAATATTTCGCTGTATACCCCACCACTACATGACCCTTTTATAGCAATACTATCACCTACTTTTAAGTTTTTAGTATCATCTACATTTTGTTGTTGAAAGGCAAATAATATTGTTCCATTAGTAATAGTATCAATCATTTTTATGTTTATGATGCTATCAACAATTTCAGTTTCAGATACCCTACCTCTTACTGTTATTATTTTTTCAGTATATTTTTTATTTGCAATACTATCGCTTTTTTCAAACTGTTTTATTAAATCCAATGCATTTATTTCAAAGCTAGCTTTTTGGGTATTTGTATCATCAAATGTATCTGTAAAAATATACCACGCTACAAATACTCCAATTACTAAAAATAATGAGCCAATTATAAATAAGCGTTTTACCCAACTTATCTTTTTTTTATCTTCTGCAAACATGGTATAAAAATTAAAGTACAAATATACGATGTTTAAACATCGAATAATTATTTTCTCATTTTAATTAAAGGTATTACACTATTGGGTTTGTAGCAAACACAGTTGTTTCCGTTATCATTGCTCTATCATCCATTTCTATCAATGATTTTAATACAGCAGCTATTTCCGCACCACGAAGTTTGCTAGCGTGCTCATTTTCGGTATATAATTTTTCCAATGAGTTACCATCTTTGTCTACTTTATTGTTAGCAAAATTTGTAATTACCTCGCTAGGGTTTACTAGCATTACTCTAATATTATATTTACGAAGTTCATCTCTCCAAGCCTCCGTCATGCCACGAAGGGCAAATTTTGTTGCATTATAAGGAGATACATTTGCTCCTCCTTTAACAGCAGCCGTGGAGGCAATATTTATGATACAACCATAATTGTTAGCAACAAATAATTTTGCAACTTCTTTAGCTACAAGCATAGCTCCAAATACATTGGTTCTCCATACTTTTTCAAATTGTGCAGCATCTATATCTACCAATGCTGACATATAACCATAGCCAGCATTATTAATTAAAACATTTAATCCACCCATTTTTTCGTTTGCAAATGCAACCATTTTTACTACATCTTTTTCACTTGTTACATCTGCTTTTACATATTGAATTTGTAGTTTTTCTGCTGCTTTTTTTAAAGTTATTTCATCTCTACCTACAATTACAATTTGTGCCCCTGCACTTTTCAAAAGTTCAGCTGTAGCTAATCCAATACCAGAGTTGCCACCTGTTATTAGTACTTTGGCGTTTTGTATGTTCATTTTAGGTTATTTATTATTAAAAAAAATTGGAAAAAGTTTTAAGATTATATTTTACTGTAGTAAAAATAACGCATATTTTTAGCAAGAATTTCTTTTTTGTATTTTATAATTTTAAATTAAAAAAACAACATTAACCTCTTGAACAATAAAAATTAAAATCAAACTACAGATTGGTTAAAAAGTTATAGAATTTCTTAACTTGCGCATCTAAAAATGATAAAAATGGATTTCTTAAAAAAACTAAATATTACTGATGCTAACAAAGGCGTATCAACTGGATTGCAATGGGTAAAGACAAAAGGTGAAAAAATTGTATCGTCTTCCCCAGTAGATGGAAAAATAATTGGTACAGTGATTGGCGCAGATAGAGCCGCTTATGACACTGTTATAGAAAAAGCACAATCAGCTTTTGCTGAATGGCGATTATGGCCCGCACCTAAGCGTGGCGAAGTTGTAAGACAAATAGGAAATGAACTTAGAATATATAAACAAGAACTTGGCACATTGGTAAGTTATGAAATGGGTAAAAGTTTGCAAGAGGGTTTGGGAGAAGTGCAAGAAATGATTGATATCTGCGATTTTGCAGTAGGGCTTTCACGGCAGCTACATGGGCTTACTATGCATAGCGAAAGACCAGGGCATAGAATGTACGAGCAATACCACCCACTTGGTGTGGTTGGTATTATATCAGCATTTAATTTTCCAGTAGCGGTATGGAGCTGGAACAGTATGCTGGCGTGGGTTTGTGGAGATGTGAGCATTTGGAAACCTAGTGAAAAAACACCTTTATGCGGGGTAGCTTGTCAAAATATTATACAATCTGTTTTCAAAAAAAACAATGTACCCGAGGGAGTGTGTGGGCTTATAAGTGGTGGCAGAGAAGTGGGCGAATGGATAAGTGCTGACCCACGTGTAGCCTTAGTAAGTGCTACGGGTAGTACACGTATGGGCAAGGCTGTTGCAGCCACCGTTGCTGAAAGGCTTGGTAGAAGTTTATTAGAATTGGGTGGCAACAACGCTATTATTATATCTGCTGAGGCAGATATAAATATTGCTATTACTGCTGCTGTATTTGGTGCAGTAGGAACAGCTGGGCAACGTTGTACAAGTACCCGTAGATTAATTATACATGAAAAAATTTATAATAAATTTAAAGACCGTTTAATAAATGCCTACAGCCAATTAAAAATAGGAAATCCATTAAATGAAAAAATTCATGTAGGGCCAATTATAGACACCGATGCGGTAAAAAATTACTTAGATGCTATTGCAAAATGTAAAGAAGAAGGTGGTAACTTTATTGTAGAAGCTGGCGTGCTAAAAGGAAAAAATTATGAAAGTGGTTGCTATGTAAAACCATGCGTGGCAGAAGCAAAAAACAGTTTTTTTATTGTGCAGCACGAAACATTTGCACCAATACTTTATATTATGAAATATAAAACAATGGAAGAAGCAATAGCATTGCAAAATGGCGTACCACAAGGGCTTTCCTCAGCTGTTATTACAAATAACCTTCGGGAAGCTGAATTATTTTTATCTGCCGCTGGTAGTGATTGTGGCATTGCAAATGTAAACATAGGCACTTCTGGCGCAGAAATAGGCGGCGCATTTGGTGGTGAAAAAGAAACTGGAGGCGGTAGAGAAAGCGGTAGTGATGCTTGGAAAGTGTACATGCGCAGACAAACGAATACCATTAATTATACTGATAAATTACCCTTAGCGCAGGGGATTAAATTTGATTTGTAAAACAGCCACACACTCAAAGAGGGAAAATTAGGTCTTTGGCAACAAAAAATTTTTTACAAAATTTTATATTTATAAAATTAATTAAACATTAAATACAAATTAAACACATGAATAAATTAAAATCGCTTGCATACGCATCCATGCTTCTTTGTTCTTCTGCTTTTGCTCAAAAAAGTGAAGTGCCAAAAAATTGGCATCAGCTAGACCTTGCAACAACGGGCTTTAACGGTATAAGTTTGCAAAAAGCTTATGATGTAATTAAAACAAAAAAACTAAAAAGTAAACGTGTAATTGTGGCCGTTATAGATAGTGGCATAGATACACTACACGAAGATTTAAAACCTATACTTTGGACAAACCCTAATGAAATAGTAGGGAATGGAATTGATGATGATAAAAATGGTTATATTGATGATGTACATGGTTGGAATTTTATTGGTGGCAAAGATGGTAGAAATTTGAAAGAAGAAAGCCTTGAAGCAGCTAGAGTTTATTATAAACTAAAAGCAAAATGGGATGGAAAAACAGTAGCTATTTATGATGCTGATAAGAGAGAACTAGCTGATTTTAAAAGAGCAGAAAAAACAGTATTAGGCGAAGATGCTGGTTTTGCGCCAAGCCCAGTAATGCTAAAAAATATGCAAAAAGGATTAATGAAAAGTGACACCCTTTTACAAAAAGTTATTGGTAAAGAAACATTTACCGGAAATGAATTGGAAAAATATGAGACAAAAGATATTGCAGAGAAAAAAGCAAAAGCAACTTTTATTGGCGTAATGAAACCTAACGGTGCTATGGAACAAACCAATAAGGAATTTTTGGATGGGCTGGCAGAGTATATATCTAGTATTGAACAAAAAGAAAAAGCTAAAACAACGCCACCTGCTGAAAAAAGAAAAGATATTGTAGGGGATGATGAAACTAATTTTAACGACCGCAGCTATGGTAATAATGATATAATGGCAAACACGCCTTTTCATGGTACGCATTGCGCTGGTATTATTGCAGCAGCAAGAAATAATGGAAAGGGTGTAGATGGTATTGCAGATAATGTACGCATAATGATGCTACGTTGCGTACCTGATGGCGATGAACATGATAAAGATATTGCAATGGCAATACGCTATGCCGTAGATAATGGAGCACAAATTATTAGTATGAGTTTTGGTAAAGATTTTTCGCCAGAAAAACAATGGGTAGATGATGCTTTTAGATATGCAGAAAGTAAAAATGTATTGCTTGTACATGCGGCAGGTAATGATAAAAAAAATGTAGATACAACTTACAATTTTCCAAATCCACTTTACATAGATGGAAAAGGGAGAGCAAATAATATAATAACTGTAGGTGCAAGTGGCGATAAAAAGAATGGTGGTCTTACTGCCTCTTTTAGTAATTATGGCAAAAAAGAAGTGGATGTATTTGCGCCAGGCGTAAACATAAATTCTACCATACCAGGTGGCAATACTTATGGGCCAGCAAGTGGCACCTCTATGGCATGCCCTGTAGTGGCGGGTGTTGCAGCATTATTATTAGAATATTACCCTTCTCTTACAGCAGTACAATTAAAAGAAGTAATTGAAAAATCTAGTATAGCCCCTAAAGAAAAAGTAGAAAACCCTGAAACAAAAGAAAAAGTAAATTTGAGTGATATTTCAAAAACTGGAGGTTTTGCAAATGCATACGAAGCTATAAAATATGCTGGCAATATGTTGAACAAAAACAAAACCCTTGTTCCTCCCCCACCTACAAAAATTAAAAAAAGTAAGAAGAATTAAATAAATTAAAAAGCCGTTTTGCAAATTGTAAAGCGGCTTTTATTTTAACCTAATAAATTAAAATTATGAGTGAACCAATACAAACAGAAAGCTATTTTGTAAAATACACAGCACTAGTAAAAGAAACCAATATTGTAGAAGCTTTTGAAGTACAAAAAACGGCTATTGAAAATTTTTATAAAAATATTTCCGAAGAAAAATCTAATTATGCATACGCAGAAAATAAATGGACATTAAAAGAAATGCTGCAACATATTATAGATACTGAAAGAGTTTTTGCATATAGGGCATTAGCCATTGCAAGAAAAGATACTGCCACCCTGCCTAGCTTTGATGAAAATGAATATGCCGCTAATGCTAAAGCAAAT
>JAYUJS010000372.1:0-2790 GCA_043765095.1 Ferruginibacter sp. | reverse complement strand
CATGAAAACGTAAAATATTGCGGAGTTCCTCCACATTCTCGACAGTTATTTCTCCATCGGAAAAAGCTAACCATTTTAAAGAATCTTGCTGAAGTGTTTTTACTTGTGCGGCGTTAAACATGGGTGCAATTTAATAATGGTTAGTGGTAATAGATAATTTATGGATGCATAATTTTTTATATAAAAAAACGCTGCCAATATTTTTGACAACGTCCGTTTAAAATTATAGAAATAAATTATTTCTTTTTTTGATTTTCTTTATACCTCATATCTGGTGTGCCATCTGCCTTTTTAGGGCCATCAGTTGCTGCACCAGCTTTGTAGCGCTTATCTGGTGTGCCATCTGCTTTTAACTTTGTACCAGTAGCTGCTGCTGGTGCTGCTGCAGCGGTTTTAGTGGTAGCAGCTGCTTTGGCAGCTGGTGCTTTTGTAGTAGCTGCTGTGGCTGTTGTAGCTTTGGTGGTTGCGGTAGCTGCGGCTGCACCTTTTACTTTAGCAGGCGCTGCTGTTTTTGTTTGTGCCATAGCTGTACCCATAATACCAATTGCAAATGCACAAGCGAATAATAATTTTTTCATAATGTATATGTTTTAGGAGTTAAATGTACAATTACATTTTTATTTATTTTAAAATAAAATGTTAAACAAATTAAATAAAAAATTAAGATGACCAAATTATTGCAAAAAGCAATAAATAAAATTTGAGTTCTTTTAAAAACATTTAATTCGCTTTCGGACGAGACAAGCCCTTCAAGCAATTTTTAACTCTCCAACTCTTCTAATATTATTATTAACTTAGCCCTCAAAACTGGGAACTAATATAATTATAAGGCCTTCCTCTTTAAAAAAACTTTGAACCTTCAACATTGAACTTTGAACTTTTCACCTCTGTTGCATCAATCGATTTATTTCTTCTTTATTATCCTCTTTTGCAGATTTTTTTGGGCTGCCAAAATTTTTTAAGCTATAGGTAAAAGTTAACATAAAGTATTGTTGAAGCACTAAATTTTGAGCATCTACAATTTTGGCTTCATCCACCACCCGAGATACACTTTGGTTTTGTTTTAATAAATCAAATACAGACAATTTAATTTCACCAGCATTTTTAGGTAAAAACTTTTTTCCAAAGCCTGCATTCCATAACCCAAAGTTTTGATTTAAACCAGCACTTAAGCCACTATTTAATTGGTACGAAATATCGTTTTGTACAAACCAACCATTTTTACTTAAAAGGTTTAATTGTAAGCTCCACACTTGATTTACAAAATTTTTATTACCCGCATTGGTACTTTTTGTTTGGTTAAAATTTGCGTTGTACGATACACTATAATCTATATATTCGCTAATATTGCTAATTACACTAAGCCCTGTGGTATATATATAATTATTTGTTATTAAAGCTCTAGTATTTATAAGCCCTGGCAACCTAGTATAATTAAAATTACCGTTAAGGTTTATTGCAGATTTTATAAATTTTAATGGCACACTATAGTTAGCAAACAATCTAGCATTTCTATACCCATCTAGGTTTAATGGCTTTGTAAGCTGCGACCCATTTAACAATTTATTGCCATTTTGTATGACAGAATCTTTACTAGGAATAAAACTTGCATTGGCAATATAATCAGCAGCGGTTTGCAAAAATATACCTGCAAAAAAGCTCTTATTTGTTTTTGAGTTTGTGTAGCTAAATCTACTGCCTAAAAAATGAGTGTACGATTGTTGTAAATCTGCATTACCCGTACTAGCTCTTAATGGGCTTGAAAGATTTACAACATCTTGCAATTGATTTACGGTAGGAAAGTTTACACTTGCTCTATAAAAAATACGCAGGTTAGATTTTTTTGAAAACTTTTTTCTAAAAATTAAATTTGGCAAAAAATTTGAAAAAGATTGGTTCACATTTGTAGCTCTTGGAAAAACCCTATCACTACCCAATGTAGATGTTTGAAAACTCAATCCTAATTGAAAAAGTTCTTCTTTTGCAGGAGTAAATCTATAAGTAATGCCTACATTATTTGTTACAATAACATTATCAAATTTATTAGTAAGTGCAGTATCTAGTTTACTATATTTCCCATTGTCATTTAAAAAAGTTTGTTGGTCTGCTTTGTTTTTCTGTAGGGTTGGGTTATAATCAAATTGTAATTGTGCTTTTTTAGAAAGTGGCTCTGTGTAAGCCAATGAGCCAGCAATAACGTAGCCATTGGTAGCATTATCATACAATTGGTTTTGTGTACTATCTTTAGTAAGTATATTATTTTTATAAAATTTTAGGTTGCCATCTAATATATTTTCACCATCATTTTTAGTAAGTGTGTGGTTTATTCCTACAGAAATACTTCTTCCTTTCTTGGTGAATAAATGCCTATACAAAATGCTATTTTTTAAATTATAACCTTTTTTATTATTTGTATTTTTAATTTTATTTATGTTAGCGGTATCATACAAAGTACCAATGGCAGCAGCGCCATAGTAGCTATTAAAAGCTACTGAAGAAAAAGCATCTATTTGCTGAAAATTAATACTTGGTATAAAAAAAATGCTATTAGAGGAGTCAATTGTATACTCTACCCGAAGGTTTAATCTATGGTTGGTGTTATTTGTAAAGCTTGTTGTATTTTGTTTAGAAAAAAGACTGCTGTCTGTTTTATAAAAAGTTTCTGTATTTATGCTTGACCTATTTTCATTTTCACTATTGTTATAAAAATAACTACCCGCCACCGTTAATTTTTTATTAAACTCATTGCTATAGTTTATACCAAAAGCATTTGTTTTACTTATACCATTT
>JAYUJS010000371.1:0-2791 GCA_043765095.1 Ferruginibacter sp. | reverse complement strand
TAAAAAAGCCAACATAAAAATTTATTTATTTTGTTTATTATTTTGGTTAAATCCATAAGTTTTTCTACTCATTTTTTATACCTTATTTTTGCAATAATGATAGCAATTGAAAATGTATTATTGAGCAACCAAATTATAAGCGACCAATTTGTGTGTGACCTTACAAGTTGTAAAGGTGCATGCTGCATAGATGGTGATGCTGGTGCACCTTTGGATAATAAAGAATTAAAAAATGTAGACGAAGTATTTAATGAAGTACTCCCATACCTTCGCCCAGAGGGCATTGACGAAATAAATAAACAAGGCAGATATGTGCATGATAAAGAGTTTGGGTGGGTTACTCCTACTATTGATGGCAAAATATGTGTGTATGGTATTTTTGATAATAGTGGGGCTGTAAAATGTGGTATTGAAAAAGCTTACTTAGATGGAAAAACAAAATGGAAAAAACCAATTAGCTGCCATCTTTTTCCAATAATTGTAAAAAAAAGTAAAGATGGTGTAACACAGTTTGCCAACTACGAACCGAGAGAAGACCATTGTAAAGCTGCATGCTCATTAGGCGAAAAATTAAAAGTACCTGTATACAAATTTTTAAAAGAGCCACTTGTAAGAAAATTTGGCAACCCATTTTATGATGCATTAGAAGCAACAGCAGAACATTTAAATTCAAATAAATAAAAACATATTCTTAAATATATAAAATGAAATTATTTTCAACCTTACTTTTTGCTATTACATTTCTTTTAGCAGCTTGTTCTTTAAAAAAAGCAACAATAGATACTGACCTTAAACAATATTTTGATGCAAAAAATGTGGACGGTTGCTTTACTATGATGGATAATAGCACAGGTGGTATTACAGTTTATAACATGATGATGGACACTACAAGAGTAACACCTGCATCGACTTTTAAAATTGTTAATTCTCTTATAGGCTTGGAAACAGGAAGAATAACCGATGAAAAAATGGTTATAAAATGGGACGGTGTAAAGCGCTATAAAGACGAATGGAATAAAGATTTAACAATGACCGAGGCATTTAAAGTGAGCGCTGTACCTTACTACCAAGAAGTAGCTAGAAGAATAGGCAGAGATACAATGCAGCGCTGGATAGACAGTATTGGCTATGGCAACAAAACTATTACAGGCTCTATTGATAGCTTTTGGTTAAACAATAATTTAAAAATATCTCCTGACGAACAAATTGGGCTTATGAAACGTATTTACTTTGACCAATTACCTTTTAGAAAAAGTACCCAACAGCAGGTAAGAGATGTAATGCTACAAGAAGATAATACGATGTACAAATTAAGTTACAAAACAGGTTGGGGTTTTGATGAAAAAAATAATGCACTAGGCTGGTTGGTTGGATGGGTAGAAGAAAATAGACATGTTTATTTTTTTGCTACTCTACTAAAATCTAACAAGAAAGAATATGACATGAAAGATGCTCGATTAGATATTACAAAAAGCATACTCAACCATTATGGATTTTTAAAAGGAAAAAAATAATAACGATACTATTTCCAATCTAAAAATTTTTGTGTTTGTATTTCTTTTAAATGTGGTGCTACCAAATTTAGTTTTTCGTTACATAAAACCATTTCATATTTTTCAAGGTAAGCCAAAGCCATTTTCTTACTGTTAAACTCTGTAAGTGCATACTCATGGCAATCTTTGGAATTATATTTTTGATAATCTTCAATGGCAACCGTAAGTTTTGCTGACTCGTTTGAGCAATATCCAAAATCATCCTTTACAATTTCTGGTATAGACCCGTAAGGAGTACCAAAAACAGGACAACCGTAATACAAGCTTTCTGTAATAGCCAACCCAAATGGCTCATGCCACCTTACAGGAAATATCAATCCTTTTGAACCATTTAATAAACTATCTTTTTTATTTCCTCCTACCATACCATAGAAACTTATTCGTGGTGAAAGCGTAAATCTTAGACCCATTTTCATATTAAATCTTACACCTCCAAGTACTTTTAAGGATTGTGCTTTCGAATTTTTTACAACATCAATTGCTCCTCTTACATTTTTTACACGCCACGCTGCTTTACCTAAAAAATGAAAGTATTTTCGCTCTTTAGTAAAATTAGGTTTTGTATAATCACTCCAATCTAGCCCATTGTGTACAAAAGAAAATGAACTATAACGGCTAGCATGGTTCATAGAAACAAATACTGAATTCATATCAAAATTATTTGTATCATTTATATTTCCATGAATAGTGATTAAGTAAGGCTTATTAATTCTATCAATATTATAAGGTGCAAAATTAAAATGTACAAAATCTATATTGTTAGGTATTTGATTTATAATATCAATGCTTTCATCTATATTAATTACAGTAGCAAAATCACAAGTAGACCCCCGATTTACCAAATAGGTAATATGATGCCCAAGTTTTGAAAGTTCTTTTCCAAGATACCATATTACCCTCTCCGTACCACCATATAATTTTACAGGAATTACACTATTGTTTACAATTAAAATTTTCATTTTTTATAATAATACTGTTTCTTTTCTTTATAATCATTACTTAAATTTTAAATTTATAATTTTAAGCAATATTTCAAAATTATTCTCAATTAATGATATTTTCTAATTTATTATTTCTTTAACAAAGATTGTATTTTTATAAAGATTAATTTGCAACATTATTATTATGAAACTTTATTTTCAATACGAATATTATTTGTGGTTACTACTATTATTACCAATTTTATTGGCTATATATTTTTATGCTTTGCATAAAAAGCAAGCAGTATTTAAAAAACT
>JAYUJS010000370.1:0-7596 GCA_043765095.1 Ferruginibacter sp. | reverse complement strand
ATAAATTTTTATACTATGGCACTAATGATAGTATGAAAAATATAACTGTGAAAAAGGCTGTGCAAATGAATATTATTAGTCTAATAACATTTGCAAGTTTTCAATTTTTTTATATTATTTTATTATTTTTATCAAACGCAGGCAAAGACAAAATTTATTTTTCTTATTTTCTTATTTTATTTTTGGCATTTATTACATTTTTACTTTCTGTTTTCAAAAAGCGGTTGGCAACTAAAATTTTTTTAGTATCTACTTCATATTTAGGTGTTTTTTTCTTTGATGTATACTTGGGTTCTTCTGTAGGGTTAGCAGTTTATTATTTCCCCTTTCTTTTTGTAACTATAAAAATATTTTCTTTTAAAAAAGAAAATATTTGGCTAATAATATTTATTTTATTGCCTTTGTTATTAAATGTATTATCTGGTACTATTTTAAAAAGCTACTACGATACAAGTATTTTAACATCACAAAATGTTAGAAATTTAAGAACATTTAATTTTACACTTGCATTTTTTTTAATTGTAATGTATGCTAACTATATAATAAACTACGAAATTAAAAATGATGCCATTATAGAAAATTCAAAAATATCTTTACAAACCATAATTGATAATACCAATGGTAGTTTGTGGAGCATTGATAATAATTTTGAAATAATAGCTGCTAATAAACTTTATACTGAAAGTATGAAGCTAAAATTTAATGTAAAAATTGAGGCGGGCTTTGATGTTAAAAAACTAATGTATCATAAAGATTTTCCTGAGGAGTGGTTAATGTTGTTAAAAGAAGGTTTAGAAGGAAAAAAAATTATTAAAGAATATAGTATTAATGGAGTAGTACATGAAATACAAACTGCTCCAATAATAAAAGATGATAATAAAATAATGGGGGCTGTTTTTCATGACACAAACATAAACGTACGAAAAGAGTATGAAAGAAATTATGATATTGCAAATGCAGAATTGCAAAATGCAGTAAAATCTAAAGAGCAGTTTTTATCTAATATGAGCCATGAGTTGAGAACACCGCTTAACGGTATTATTGGCATTTCTAATATTTTATTATCAGAGCAAAAATTAGAGGCTCAAAATGAAAATTTAGAAATGCTAAAATATTCTGCTGACCACATGCTAGATATTGTAAATGATATTTTAGATTATAATAAAATAGATGCAAAAAAAGTAGAGCTTGAAAATGTAGCATTTGATATAACTACGCTCATAAACAAAGTAGCAATATTTTTTAATCAACAAGCTTTGCAAAAAGGAATTAAGCTTTTTGTAGATACAGATAGTGTTAATCAAATAATAGTAACGGGTGATGCATTAAGACTAAGACAAATTTTAAATAATTTAATAAGCAATGCTATTAAATTTACAAATAGAGGAGTAGTGTCTATAGTTGTAAAAAAAGTATTAGATAATGAAGATGGTACAGTAAAAATAAATTTTGCCATTGTAGATTCAGGTATAGGCATAGCAGGCAATAAATTGAAATTAATATTTAATAGTTTTGGACAAGCTGACAATGGGGTAGCAAAAAAATATGGTGGTACAGGGCTTGGTCTTACTATAAGCGCTAGGTTAGTGGAGCTAATGGATAGTAAAATAAATGTAGATAGTGTACATGGTAAGGGGAGTACATTTTCTTTTGAATTAGACATGGGAGTGGCAGATGAGAAAAGTATTACTCATTTGGAAACAAATAATTTGAATTCTTTTGAAGGTATTAAGGCTCTTCTAGCAGAGGATAACAAAATTAATTTAATGGTTATAAAACGCTTTTTAAATAGCTGGGGCATTGAAACTGTAAGTGTAGAGAATGGAGAGCGTGCGTTACAGTTAGCCAAAGTAGATAAGTTTGATATGATATTAATGGATTTAAATATGCCATTAATGGATGGAAGAACAGCAGCTTTACGAATCAGAAAATTTAATCAAATTATACCTATAATAGCAATAACTGCTAGCACAGGGGAAAACCTAAAAAATGAATTGCTAGGGTTTGGTATAAATGATTACATACCAAAACCTTTTTCGCCAGATGTGTTACATAAGGTAATAAGCAAAATATTAGCTAAGTAAAATATATAATAATATTAAAACAAATATTTACAAATATTTTTTATTTTAGCATATAAGATTTTTTTAGCTTGTAGTATATAGCCTACATTTGTAGAAATATTATTACTCTGCTATATGAAAAAGTATATAAAAATTTGTTTATTTGTTTTAGTTATTAGCATACCAATTTCTAGCCATGCATGGGGCTTGTTGGGGCATCGCATTGTAGGGCAAATAGCAGATAGTTATCTTACACAAAAAACTAAATCCGAAATTATTAAAATACTTGGGTTTGAAAGCATAGCAATTGCAAGTAATTGGCCAGATTTTATTAAGAGTGACCCTAGTTATAAATATCTTTCACTTTGGCATTATGTTAATATAAAATCTGGTTTAACGTTTAATGAAGTAGACTCTACACTTAAAGCAGATACAACCGCCAATGCGTTTACAAAAACAAATTTTTTAATAAACGAATTAAAAACAAATAAACTATTGCCTACAGAAAAAAAGATTTTGTACCTACGTTTACTAGTTCATATAATCGGAGATTTGCACCAACCAATGCACCTTGGAAAAATAGAAGACCGTGGAGGAAATGCTATAAAGGTAAAATGGTTTAATGATGATGTAAACTTGCACCAAATATGGGATGAAAAGCTCATCAGTTTTCAAGAGCTCAGTTACACAGAATATGCAGCTTCTATAAACAATACTACAATTGCGCAACGTAGCACTTGGCAAAAACAAACACTTACCCAATGGATATATGATACTTATCAACTTTCTGAGAAAGTATATGCAGCAACCATACCAGATAGCAGGTTAGATTTTGGATATAACTTTAAATTTATAGCAACTTTAAATGAACAATTATTAAAAGGAGGTGTACATTTAGCTGGCGTATTAAACGATATTTATAAATAGTTTTTTTCTTTTATTATATTCAAATAAAAGGTTGTAGTTTTTTTAATTACTACCCTTTATTTTTCTTCTGCCTCCCTTGCCTCCACTTCGTATTTATTATTGTAATAGCCTACTCTCCTCCATTCCCACAAATACTTTATTAAAAAAAGAAAATACCCATGTTCTCTAAATTGTTTTATATGGCATAGCTCATGCCTAACCCAGTTTTTATCTGCTAAAAATTGTGCTTTGGTAGCACCAAATAAATGAATGGTTTTTCCTAATACCATGGCTATGGCACCAGCATTCATTTTTTTAGCAGCTATTCGTGCTTGCCAAGAGTTTTCTTTAATATAGTATTCGGGCTTACTCATACCAAGCAGCTAATATTTCGTCAGTATGATTTTTAGTATCAGGTTTAGTAATTATGTTTTTTATTTTACCTTTTTCATCTATTAAAAAAGTAGTGCGGTGTATGCCATCGTAGGTTTTACCCATAAATTGTTTTGTACCCCACACACCATATTTTTCTGCTATGCTGTGGTCTTCATCTGCAATAAGTGCAAAGGGCAATTCATATTTTTCTTCAAATTTTTTATGCTTTTTTACAGGGTCTGGGCTTATACCTATTATTTCAAATCCATCTTGTAGCAGGTTTGTATAATTATCTCTAAGGTTGCAAGCTTGTGCGGTGCAGCCTGGGGTATCATCTTTTGGATAAAAATATACTACTACCTTTTTTCCTACAAAGTCTTTTAGAGCAATGGTTTCAGCGTTTTGGTCTATACCATAAAAAGCTGGTGCTGCTTTGCCTATTTTTAAATCTCCAAAGGGTGGGGTGTTGGTTTCTTTTTTCATATTTAAGGTTTATGCATCAATGTTGGTGATGGTTCTTACTTTGTTTTAGTTAAAAATAATTTATTCAAGATTTTTTAAAATTCCTTGAATTTTTTGCAGAAAAGTCGGTAAGACTTTATCTTTTTTTAATTCATAATACTTTTTAAGGCTGTGTTTTTAAACTTTCTGATTATTGAATAGGTTTTAGAAAAATAAATTATAATAACTTGTTAAAGAATATAATTTTTAATTTAATAAACAAGTCAAATAACCAACCAATAAACCTAGCAACCTATCGAGTAAATCTATAAACCCTCTCCGTAATATTACCCACTTGGTCTGTAGCAGATATTTTTAATACATGCTCACCAGCAGCGCAACGCTCATCAAATTTGTAAATAAAATTAATGCCTTTATCATTGCTAAAGCGTAACCATTTTCCATCAAGCAATGCAGTAAAATTTACAATATCTTCTGTATTATCTTTTATGTTAAACATTATTCTACTAAGCCCTGCTGCATTTATACTATCTCTAAAACCTATGGGTACAATATTAGGTGGCTCTTTATCTACCAACAATTGAAAATTGCCAAACTCTCTAAACGAGGCGGTATACCAACCGCCACTTAAATTAGCTTTTGCAAAATCTTTTTTATTGCCGTAAAACCGCTCCATTACTATCTTTCCAGTATCTTCTACCGCAAAGTTTTCTCGTATGCTTACAGGGTACATGCATTGCACAGGTACAGTAGCATTGTGCAGTTGATATATATTTTTGCCTGTAGCAGAAGGAATTTCAGTATAATTAAAGTATACTGTATCGTAAATAGCATTCTCAGGTAAATAAAATTTTACTTTATTATTTTCAAAAATATTTACATAGTTAGGAATTAATTTTTGAGTACAAATAATACGTTGCTTTGCAGCAATATTTAATGCAGCAATATCAAATTTTAAAGTAGATTTATTGCCATTAGCATCTGCAACAATAATTTTTATAGTATGTATTTCCCCATTCTCTAAATTTATAATGCCCCTACTTTCATCAGTATTGTAAATAAAATTTTCGTACCCTGGCATAGGCGATAAATGCTGTAGGTAAGGCCCACCGTTTGCTTTTAATTTATGGTCAATATGAGCATTCATATACCTTGTTTCTGCATAGCTAATACTGTCTATTTCAAAACGACTTATTCGTTTATCATTATCAAAAACAGCTGCGCCGTACACCCCATTTGGGTTAGCACTCATGCTGGTTTTATCTTGCATGGTAAGAGCAAAACTTACTGCATTGGTATTGGTTGTAATTTTATTACCTATAATTGAGTATACTCCATTTACTTTTTTTAGAGAAAATATTTTTGGTGATTGGTTATAAGTACTAATACTCCTATCGTACATTGCAAGTCTAATAATTTCTGGTGGGGTGTTATCTGTAATTGGTAAGCCAAACATTAGTTGGTTTAAGCATTTATCTGTTTTTGTATCTCTTATTTCAAAATGTAAATGTGGGCCTTGTGAGCCCCCAGTGTTGCCACTTGCTGCTATATAATCTCCTTTTTTTACTCTAAATAAATTTACTGGAATATCTAAAAACACTTTCCATTTTTGTAAGCTATACTGTTCGTTGGTTACATATTTTTCTAGTGCAGGTTCAAAAGCATTTAAGTGAGCATATACAGTTGTTAATCCATTAGGATGGTTTATATAAATACACCTCCCAAAACCATAAGGTTCTATTTTTACTTTTGCTATATAGCCATCTGCTGCTGCGAATATAGCGGCATTTTCTCGGTGGTCAGTTTGGCAGTCAAGCCCCATGTGGTAATGGTTTGGGCGCAGTTCCCCAAAGTTTGCTACAATACCAATATTAGCACCAACAGGCCAGCTAAAATAATTTTGTGGATATTTATTAGGAGAAAATATTTGGGCATTTAAACATAATGCCAAGCAGCTAAAGAAAAAAAGAAAAGAAAGAAAACGCATGCAGAAAGATTGTAAAAATTAAATGAATGTGTTTTACAAAAGTAATGCATAAAAGATTGAACTTAATTTTGGTAATAAATAAGGTATAAGTTAATTATAAAGAGTTTGTTTGGCAATTAAAAAAACAATGATTTTACTTAGTTCCTATTCAATATTTAAGTTTTCACTACATCAATAAATTTTTTTTTTCCTATCTTACAATTTTTATATTTAGTATTTATACCAAAAATCAAATTATGTCCCCTTACCTCCTCCTTTCCTTTGTAATAGGTTATTTTATTTTATTGTTAATAGTGGCTTGGTATACTAGCCGCAATTCCAACAATGATTCTTTTTTTATAGGTAATAAAAATAGCAATTGGATATTGGTGGCTTTTGGTATGATTGGCACATCGCTATCGGGTGTTACGTTTGTAAGTGTGCCTGGTGGTGTGGGTAAAGAATCATTTGCATATTTTCAAATAGCATTAGGTTATGTGGTAGGCTATTTGGTAGTAGCTTATGTGCTGCTGCCATTGTACTACAGACTAAATCTTACATCAATATATAATTATCTAAGTGGTAGGCTTGGTGTAAAGTCTTATAAAACGGGGGCATCTTTTTTTATACTTTCTCGTACACTTGGTGCTACGGCTAGGTTGTACTTAGTTGTAAAAATATTGCAAGATGCTATTTTGGTTGACCTAGGTGTGCCATTTTGGGTAACCACACTTATTATTTTAATAATGATTTTAATTTATACTTATGAAGGTGGTGTAAAAACAATTGTATTTACAGATACACTACAAACCACTTTTATGCTTACAGGTTTGGTGGTTTGTGTATGGTATATTTTACATGCAATGAACCTCAATATTGGTGATGCTTTTTCTGCCATGGGGGATAAAGGATATTCTAAAATTTTCTTTACAGACCCTCAAAGTAAATTATTTTTTGGTAAGCAAATTCTTGCAGGTGCATTTATAACCATAACCATGACGGGTATGGATCAAGAAATGATGCAGAAAACAATTTCGGTAAAACGCTTAGGCGATTCACAAAAAAATATTGTACTACTTTCTATTATTTTGGTATCGGTATTATTATTGTTTTTGTTTTTAGGAGGGTTGTTGCATTTGTATGGCGCACAACAGGGCGTAACTGCCACTGGTGATAAACTGTTTCCAGAAATTGCATTGCACCACATGCCTCCTTATGTTTCTATTATTTTTATCATAGCTTTAATATCGGCATTGTTCCCAAGTGCAGATGGGGCTATTACTGCACTCACTTCTTCTATCTGTATTGATATTATTGGTATGAAACGTAGAACAGACATGACAGAAGCTGCACAAAAAAAGCTAAGGCAACAAGTGCACCTTACAGTAGCATTTGTATTTTTATTATTTGTAATGGTTTTTTATAAAATAAATGACCCAAGTATGATTGGTGTTATACTAAAAGTTGCAGCCTACACTTACGGACCATTATTAGGCTTGTTTACTTTTGGTATTTTAACCAAGCGAAGTGTGAACGATGCCATAGTTCCTTTTATATGTATTGCATCACCTATTATTTGTTTTTTTGTAGATAAGTTTCAAGAGCAAATATTGCCAGGTTTCAAAATAGGCTCTGAATTATTATTGCTTAATGGGTTATTAACTTTTATAGGGTTGTTAATTATTTCAAAAAAATACACCACACCAGCCCTTTAAAATGGACATAATAAATCCACTTGCAGAAAAATATGTAGAGCAATTTACTTCAACCCATGAAGGCTTGCTGCAACAAATAATAGCAGATACTTTGCTTACACATACTCAT
>JAYUJS010000369.1:0-2813 GCA_043765095.1 Ferruginibacter sp. | reverse complement strand
TGTAGCGAATTGCAGTTGTCATATATGGCATACAATGCTTGCAGCGTTGTACGAATATCATTAAAATCTATTTCTTGCGCATGCAAACTTCTACCACTTGTTTGTATATGGTACTTCAATTTTTGGCTTCGGTCGTTTGCTTTGTATTTGTACTTCATGGCCTTTGCCCATATACGGCGTGCTACTCTTCCAATTACAGAATATTCAGGATCCATACCATTGCTAAAAAAGAAAGAAAGGTTTGGTGCAAAGTCATCAATGTTCATTCCCCTACTTAAATAATATTCTACATAAGTAAACCCATTAGATAAAGTAAACGCAAGCTGTGTTATAGGATTGGCGCCTGCTTCAGCAATATGATAACCACTAATACTTACGCTGTAAAAATTTTGAACTTTATTGGTAATAAAATATTCTTGCACATCGCCCATTAATTTTAGTGCAAACTCTGTAGAAAAAATACAAGTATTTTGTGCTTGGTCTTCTTTTAAAATATCTGCTTGTACTGTGCCTCTCACACTAGATAATGCTTTTGCTTTTATGGTTGCATACACATCCACTGGCAATACATCTTTACCACTCAAGCCTAGTAATCGTAAACCCAATCCATCGTTGCCTTCAGGTAATAGGCCATCAAAATTTCCCAATGCTAGCGTTACAGCTTTTCCATCAGCACCAATATATTTTGGTAAACGTTCAATATTATATTTTGCTTCAATAATTTTATTTACTTCTACCTGTAAATTATTTTCATAAATATATTTTTCACACATCTGATCTATTGCAGCATTCATAAAAAATGCTAGCAACATTGGTGCAGGACCATTAATGGTCATGCTTACAGATGTTTTTGGATCACACAAATCAAATCCACTGTACAATTTTTTCGCATCATCTACTGTTGCAATACTCACTCCGCTGTTACCTACTTTTCCATAAATATCTGGACGATGAGCAGGGTCGTCTCCATATAGTGTTACACTGTCAAACGCAGTACTGAGCCGCTTTGCAGGCTGCCCCACACTTACATAGTGAAATCTTCTATTGGTCCTTTCGGGTCCCCCTTCGCCTGCAAACATACGTGTGGGATCTTCGCCTTCTCTCTTTAGTGGAAACACACCAGCTGTATAAGGAAATTCTCCTGGCACATTTTCTTGGAGTTGCCATTGCAGTATATCTCCCCAATCTTTAAATTTTGGCAAATACACTTTACTAATTTTTGTGCCACTTAATGATGTAAAAGTTAAATTTTGTTTTATTGTTTTTCCTCTTACATCAAATTCGAAAAAATCGCCTTCGTATTGTTTCAATACATCTCCCCATTGCTCCATTAACTTTTTTGCATCTGGGTGCAGTTGCTCTTTTAGTTCGTTGTATTTATTTATAAGTTGGTTGGCTAGCATATATAAATGATATTACTTTTTTGTTTTTATAATTTTATTTTTTGTAAGAAAGCGTGTTACTTCTGCTTGTAATAGTTTGGCAGAAGGTAATTTGTCTTTTAAATTTTTGGGCAATGATTTACTAAAATGATATTCACTTACACCAATCGGATGGTTAATACTCGTTAGTGCATAATCTACTTCTACATTATCTTTTGAGCCACACAAAATAATTCCGATAGATGGATTATCATGCTGCTGGCGAAGTTGTTTGTTTACCATATTAAGATAACCATTTAGCTGGCCTGTATGCGATAATTCAAACTCCTCCATTTTTAATTCTATTACAACATAGCATCTTAAAAACAAATGATAAAAAAGTAAATCAATGAAATGATCTTTACGCCCGGCTTTTAATTTTACTTGCCTCCCTACAAATGCAAAGCCAGCACCCAACTCCATCACAAATTCCTGTATGTGTTTTACCAGATGATCTTCCAGTTCTTTTTCGTTTATTTTTTCTCCAACCTGCATTAATTTAAAAATGTAAGGATCCTTTAAAATCTGATTGGCTAAATCGGCTTGTGGCTTTGGTAATGTTAAATGAAAGTTGGATGCCTTTTTAGTTTTGTGTTGGCGTAAATACAAATCTGTTTCTATTTGATATTGTAAAACTGCACGGCTCCAGTTATTTTCTATGGTTTTATTTATGTACCAAAACCGTTCTTCATCATTATTTATTTTATCTAATAATGTTACATGGTGCCCCCATGGAATGCTTATCAATAAAGGGTTTGAGAGATAGTAATCTACTTTGCTAAATTGTGCAACGGGCTGTTGCACAATTGCAGTATCTACATTTTCTAATTGTGCAACGGGTTGTTGCATAATTACACTTTTATTATTTTTTTTCAATTGCGCAGCAGCCTGCTGCATAATTGGCTTTTTATTATTTTTAGCAATTAACGCAACAGCTTGTTGCGTAATTGCTTTTTTCTTTTTATTTTCCAATTGCGCAACGGCTTGTTGCGTAATTAATAAGTTGGGATAAATGGAACCAAACTGTTTCATGTATAAAAGATTTCTTACCGATAAACCTTTCATATCAGGAAACTCTTTTTGCAAATCCAAACTCAATTGTTCTATCACTTTTGTACCCCAACCCTCTGCATCTATTTTTTCTAAAATTTGCTTACCTACATACCAATACAATATCAGCATATCGCTGTTTACCTTCAGCGATGTTTGTAAGCGACTGTGATGAATATTATTTTTTAATTCACCAAACCATTGATTGTATTTTTTTACAGGCGTTTTCATTTTTTATCTTCAATTAATTTTATAACGCCATCCAGTTGATACATTTTTGTTGCAATAGCAGCTTGTTCTTTTACCCAATTATTGTATTCCGTTATCGTCTCCGCTATTTCC
>JAYUJS010000368.1:0-2817 GCA_043765095.1 Ferruginibacter sp. | reverse complement strand
TATAAATTTCCAAAAGCCGAGCAAGATTTTGCTCGGCTTTTGTGTTTTATAAAAAATTTACACCTACCTTCCAAAAAAACATTTTGATTTATGAATAAAAAATTAAACTATTCAGTAATAAAACAAATATTAATATTGATAGCTTTTGTATTTTGTATAGCTATAAAATCTTCCCTTGCTCAAACAAACCTAACCGAAACTGGCAATATAAAATCAATAAAAATAGAACCACAAAAGTTAAGCTTAACTACAGATGCTGCAATTGTAGAAATACTAGTTTACAGCCCAACTATTATTAGAATAAGAATGGATAAGCACTTATTGAGAAAAGATCTATCTTATGCCGTTGTAGCAGAGCCTTTGCAAACAAAAACAAGTATTGTACAAACGGATAATAATATTACAATAACTACAGATTCTTTAAAAGCTATTGTTACTAAAAAGCCTTACAGTATTAGTTTTTATAATAATGAAGGGGTAATCATAAATGAAGATGAAAAAGGACTATCCACCTCCTGGATTGGAGAAGAGGTAACAACTTATAAAAAAATGCAAGAGGGAGAAAGGTTTATTGGCTTAGGTGAAAAAACTGGAGACCTTGATAGAAAGGGTAGTGGATATACAAATTGGAATACAGATGCCTATGGTTACAAATCAAATGAAGACCCTTTATATGCTACAGTGCCGTTTTATATTGGCATACATCACAATATTAACTATGGTATTTTTATGGACAATACCTTCCAAAGCGATTTTAACTTTGGTGCAAGTAATGACCGCTTTTCTTCTTTTGGAGCAAGGGGTGGTGAGATGAATTATTATTTTATTTATCATAATAAAGTTTCAGAAATTATTAAATCGTACACCGCACTTACAGGGCGTATGAAAATGCCTCCAATGTGGAGCTTAGGCTATCAGCAAAATAGGTATAGCTACTACCCAGATACAGAAGTACTGCGTATAGCACAAACACTACGAGAAAAAAAAATACCTGCCGATGGTATTACGCTTGATATACATTACATGGATAAATACCAACTGTTTACTTGGGATAAAGAGCGTTTTCCCAATCCTAAAGCACTTACAAACAAACTGAAAGAGATGGGTTTTAAAACTACGGTAATTGTAGACCCAGGTATAAAAGTAGCACCAGGTGCGCCCGCATTTGATAGGGGCATACGGCAAGATGCTTTTATAAAATATGTAGATGGTAAATATTATGCTGGGCAGGTTTGGCCTGGTTGGTGTCACTTTACAGATTATACTTCTACCACGGGGCGCAATTATTGGAAAAAAGAAATGAAATTTTTTACAGACAATGGTGTGAGTGGAATATGGAATGATATGAACGAAATAGCCACTTGGGGACAAAAAATACCAAGCAATGTTTTGTTTAATTTTGATGGTAGAAAGGGTACAATATTAGAAGCTCATAATGTATACGGCTCACTTATGGCAAAAACAAGCTATGATGGCTTTAGAGAAAATGCAATAAACGAACGCCCATTTATACTTACCCGTGCAGGCTACAGCGGTATGCAACGCTACAGTGCAATATGGACGGGAGATAACCGCTCCGAAGATAACCACATGATGGCAGGGGTTAGGTTATTAAATAGTTTAGGCTTAAGTGGCGTGCCATTTACAGGTATGGATATTGGAGGTTTTACTGGCAATCCATCTCAAGCATTGTTTACTAGATGGATGCAGTTAGGGGCTTTTATTCCATATTTTAGAAACCATACTGCTGTAAATACCAAATCATCTGAGCCATGGACTTATGGAGAAGAAGTAACAGAAATAGCAAGAAATTATGTAAGCCTGCGCTACAAATTAATGCCATATTTATACAGCAGTTTTTATGAAGCTACGCAAAGTGGTCTTCCAATAAATCGTTCATTAGCTATAGATAATACTTTTGATAAAAATGTGTACAATACAAATTTTCAAAACCAATTTATGTTTGGGCAAAGCCTACTAGTAGCACCAGTAGAAAGTGGAAAAGATTTTATGAAAGTATATTTTACAAAAGGCAGTTGGTATGATTTATATACAGATGAAATGTATGAGGGTGAAAAAGAAAAAATTATAGAACTAAGCCTTGCAAAAATGCCTGTGTTTGTAAAAGAGAGTAGCATTATACCTACACAATCTCTAGTGCAATCTACCGCTATAGCACCTACAGATACGCTTTTGGTGCATGTATACAAGGGTGCAGTACCCAATAGTTTTGTGTATTATGAAGATGATGGTAAAACATTTGATTATGAAAAAGGAATGTATTACAAAAGAATAATTTCATATAACCCAATAGCAAAGCAAATTGTATTTGAAAAAGTAGAAGGGCAAATGAATTCAAAATTTAATAATGTGGCGGTGGTATTGCATGGGTTTGATAAAATAAATGTATTGCAAATAAATACTGAAAGTAAAGCTATTGAACAAACGATTACCTCATTGCTAAACCCTGTTTCTAAATTTGACCCATTGGGTGCAGTACAAAATAGTGAGGGGAATAAAACGCAAACTGCAGTTATAAAAAATAATGCTGAAAGAATAGTTGTGCAGTTGTGAAAAATTATATTTTCATAGTTTTGTATTTTGTAAATTTAGCCTGATTTTATAAATTATAAAAAATGAATGCAGAAGATATTAGGATATATGCTTTACAAAAAGAAAATGTAACTGAGGGTTTTCCATTTGGAGAGGATACTCTAGTTTTTAAAGTAAATAATAAAATGTTTTTATTAGTGGCACTTAATAACATTCCGCTTACTATAAATGTAAAATGCGACCCTGATAAAGCTATACAATTAA
>JAYUJS010000367.1:0-2831 GCA_043765095.1 Ferruginibacter sp. | reverse complement strand
TAGCACCATATTTACTCCAATAAATTTTACGCTTTATATTTAGTGGAATTCCTTTTATGCGAAGCTTTATTGTTTTCACTTCTAGGTCTATCCATTGCCCATCAAATTTGTATTGCAATTTATTATCAGGGTTAATTTCCAGTTCAAATTCATCTAACCTATCACAATAATTTACAGTATGCGCCCAACCTAAGTTTTCATTGGCACCATGTAATATGCAAGGCGCACCTGCAAGCAAACCTCCAGTAATATTTAGGCCTTCTTCACTACATAAATGTGCTTCGTAAAATGATTGTGCGCCTGTGTTTGGTTGGTGTGCATTTATCAATAAAAAAGATTCTCCTGTGGTAGTTTTGGTATTGCTTATTGCAAAAGCGTTGCTTCCTTTTTTATTATACTCTGGTGCTTCGGGTTCTTTGTTATTAAATATTCTAAACAAAGCTTGGTCTGCACCATTAAAAATAGTGAGGGCAAATACCGAAGAGGATACATATTCTTTTTCGGTGATGGGAAATAACTTTTTATGTAATACTTCAATTTTGTGTGAAGCTGCATAAGCATTTATGCCTTGCACGTACCCACTTATAAGTTTTAAAAATGCTGGTGAAAGTGTGCTCCATTTTTCCTCCGTTACTTCTGCACAGCGAAACAATGCAAATGCAAAATCACCTGCAACGGCTTTTTTACCAAGCACCCTACCCATCAAATTTTTTGTAGGAAGCAGAAGTTGCTGCATACTTTTAAATTCATCTTCTGCTTCTGCCCATGCAAGCCCATAAGCTACTTCCGCATCTGTCTTTGCAAATATATGCGGCACACCAAAGCTATCTCTTACAATATCTATTCCTGTTGGGTTGATGGGTGTTTGCGCAAAAATATTATTAGCAAAAAAGAAAAAAATGATGAGAATGTTTTTCATGGGCAAAATTTCGATGTGAATTATTAAAAGAACCGAAGTGCATACTACATACAATATTCATCAGACCAAAGAAAACAGACCATACACGACGGACTACATAAAATTAATGACTCAACTTTGAACTTTGAACCTTCAACCTGCTTCTACAACAGCCTTCCACTCAAAAAGAAATACGCCATAGAAAAATAAATTATAATTCCTGTAACATCTACTAGCGTAGCTACAAATGGCGCAGAAGAAGCAGCAGGGTCCAGCTTTAATTTTTTTAAAAATATTGGTAACATAGAACCCATTAAACTACCCCATAAAACTATACCAATTAGCGAAAAGAAAATTGTAGCAGAAACTAGTTTCCAATAAATACCATAGTCATAAATGTGAAGCTGTTGCCATGTTACTATTCTTATTAATCCGATAGTTCCCAATATTATTCCCAGTATAAAACCAGATATTAATTCTCTACGCATTACACGCCACCAATCTGCTATTGATACTTCTTTTAATGCCATTGCTTGTATTATAAGTGTACTTGCTTGCGAGCCGCTATTGCCGCCACTACTCATTATAAGTGGTATAAACATTGCTAGCACAGTGGCTTTATCTATTTCATGTTGAAAAAATTGCATGGCAGTTGCGGTTAGCATTTCACCAATAAAAAGTATAACCAACCAGCCTGCTCTTTTCTTTATTAGTTTAAATATACTAATGTCTAAATACGGTTCATCCAAGGCTTCTGTACCACCAATTTTTTGTATGTCTTCTGTGTATTCTTCTTGAGCTACCCACAAAATATCATCTATCGTTACAATACCAAGTAGTTTATTACTTTTACTAACTACTGGTAAAGCTACACGGTTATTCATTCTAAACACTTCGCCTGCTATTTCTTGGTCATCTTCTACATGTAGGCTCACTACTCTATTATCCATCAGTTCATTTACTTTTTTATTTGGCGTGGCCAAAATAAATTCACGAATTCTAATGTCATCAAGCAATTCTCCTTTTTCGTTTATTACATATATTACGTCAATCGTTTCACTATTTTTTCCAACAAGCCTAATAGTATCAAGTACCTCTGCTACTGTATTGTACTCATATACATAAATGTAATCAGGCGTCATAAGTCTACCTACACTATTTTCTGGATAGCCTAATAAAGCAAGCGTAATTTTTCTTTCTTCAGGGTCAAGTGTTTTTATTAAATCTCTTACTGCATTGCTTGGTAACTCTTCTAAAAAATCTGTTCTATCATCTGCTGGTAGCTCGTTTAAAAGTTCCGCTGCTTTGTAAGATGGTAGGTTTTTTATAATTCGTTTTTGCTCACTTATATCTAATATTTTAAAAACACTTGCAGCCCTATGTATAGATAAATCAGTTATTATTTGGCACTCATATTCGCTATTATCATAAATTAAATTTACAACATCTGTTATATTTTGGTCATCCAAAAAAGTACGAATAGTTTCTTTATTTCCGGTACCTATGGCTTCTTCAAATTGCTGTTGCAATGATATTTCTATTGTTTCTACAGACATAAATACATTATGCTATTTTTGATTTATAAATATTTACGCAAATTACTTCATTTAAATTTTAAAAGTATATTATGGTTTATGAGAGTTTGATTATAAAAGATACTTTGCAAAAAGGGCGTGGTATTTTTACAAGCAAAAAGATACCTAATAATACGGCCATAGAAATAGCACCCGTAATTGTAATGTCGCAAGCTGATAGAGTACATTTAGATAAAACGCTATTACACGATTATATTTTTGAATGGGGCGAAAAGCAAGACCAATGCTGCATGGCACTAGGCAATATCCCCATTTACAACCATAGTGAACAAAATAACTGTAGCTATTTTATGGATTTTGATGCACAACTAATGATGATAAAAACGCTTAGAAAAATA
>JAYUJS010000366.1:0-2837 GCA_043765095.1 Ferruginibacter sp. | reverse complement strand
TCTTTTATAAGGTCGAAGAAATTTTCTCCATGTTTCTTGCCGCCTGTATACCCTTTGCCGAAATCCCCTAAGTTAATCCCTGTAAGTACGATTTCTTTTGCACCTCCGGTGGCTATTGCCTTTACATTATCAATTATACTATGTATTTCATCGCTTCTGCTTTTACCTCTTGCCATTGGTATGGTACAAAAACTACAGTTATAGTCGCAGCCATCTTGCACTTTTAAAAATATTCTAGTACGTTCATTTATAGAATGTGATGGTACAAATACATTTACATCTTCTACATCGCAACTGCAAATTTTTGTGGGGTCGTTTTTAGTAACTTCTTTTAAATGTGCGGCAATATTAAATTTTTCTGATGCGCCTAATACTAAATCCACCCCCGGTATTGCAGCTATTTCTTTTGGTTTAAGTTGTGCATAGCAGCCAGTAATTACTACTAACGCTTGTGGTGCTTTGCGTTGTATTTTTCTTACAATTTGTCGGCATTCTTTGTCTGCATTTTCGGTAACAGAGCAGGTATTTATTACATACACATCTGCTACTTCATTAAAATCCTTTTTTGCAAAGCCATCATTTTCTAGCATACGTCCTAGCGCTGTAGTTTCGCTGTAGTTAAGTTTACAACCAAGTGTATGTAAGGCTACCGTTTTTTGCATTGTTGCAAATTTAGCCATTTACTTGTTTTACATAGATAAAAAATTTAAAAAATCAAACTGTTGGTTTATATTTTTATAACTCTTGCACTATCACTTTCAACTTTTTAAAATATATAGTTTTTTACTTTGGCTGGGTTTTGTTTTTCATTACCTTGCGGTATTGAAAAAACAATCTATCTCGTACTTAGTTTTACTCTTTGCAGCTGTATTATTATTTTTAATAAAAAGCAACCAGCGTGGTAAAAGCACTAAAATAACAAATCGTGTAACGGTAAATAATGTAACAGATGCTTACACGCAACTGCGTGGAGGAAACAAAAAAATAAATTATAGTCGTCATGCTAAATGTAGAATGGAGTGTAGGCATATTGACGAAAGTGAAGTAAAAGAAATTTTGCAAAAAGGAGAAATTAATTATGCAAAGGAGCAAGAAAGTGAGAAAGGTGTTACTTACCCACTTGAAGGTGTTACACATGATGGGCAGCATGTACGTATAGTATTTGCACCAAACGAAAATAATGTAACCGTTGTAACTTGTATAGATTTAGACACCAACTGGCCATGTGGAGATTGTAAGTGAGATAGAGATTGAAGGTTCAAGATTTAAAGTTTGGGAGTTCTTTTTAAATGCGGAGCATTTTTTCACCTACTTGCATTTTAAGAAAACGTCTTTCAGTTTACTTAGCAAAAAAGAGAAAAATAATTTTTGGGTATAAAGAAGTGAGTATAAACTTAAAACTAAATTGTAATTTTTTTAAACGGTAAGTATAACTGTAGTAAAATTGTACAAATTGCATACATGACATTAAAATCATTATTGGCAAAACCATTTGCCACCTTCATATATAAGCAAATAAAAAAAAACATGGCTAATGCCGTGGCCGACCAAGAGCAAATATTTGCTGCGCTTATAAAAACAGCTTCCAAAACTGTATTTGGGGTAGATCATAATTTTGAAACTATTAAAACCCATGAAGAGTATTGCAAGCAAGTACCAATTAGAGATTATGAAGCATTAAAACCTTATATAGAAAAAATAAAAGAAGGTAAACAAAATGTTTTGTGGAAAGGATTGCCTATTTATTTTGCAAAAACAAGTGGTACTACTAGTGGTGTAAAATATATACCTATTACCAAAGATTCTATTGCTAACCACATAAATGGTGCAAGAAATGCATTGCTTTGCTACATGGTAGAAAGTGGGAATGTAAAATTTGCTGATGGTAAAGTAATTTTTTTAAGCGGCTCACCCACACTTGAAAGAGTAGGCGGCATACCAACTGGTCGCTTGAGCGGAATTGTAAATCATCATATACCTAAATATTTGCGTGCAAATCAATTGCCCTCTTTTGAAACAAATTGTATAGAAGAGTGGGAAGAAAAGCTAGAAAAAATAGTAGTAGAAACGATAAATGAAAATATGACACTCATAAGTGGTATACCACCTTGGGTGCAAATGTATTTTGATAAACTACAAGAAAAATCTGGCAAAAAAATAGGAGAGTTGTTTCCAAATTTTTGTGTAATGGTGCAAGGTGGTGTAAACTATGAGCCATACAAAGTAAAACTTTTAGAGAGTATAGGAAGAGAAATTGATACAGTAGAATTATTTCCTGCAAGTGAAGGTTTTTTTGCTTTTCAAGATTCGCTAAAAGAAAAAGGAATGCTTTTAAATACAAATAGTGGAATATTTTTTGAATTTGTACTAGAAGAAGAATTGGGCAAAGAAAACCCGAAACGATTAACATTAAAAGAAGTGGTGATTGGTGAAAATTATGTGTTGATAATTAGTAGTAATGCAGGTTTATGGGCATATAATATTGGCGATACAATAAAATTTGTAACTATAAATCCCTATAGAATTGTAGTAAGTGGTCGTACAAAACATTATATTTCTGCATTTGGTGAGCATGTAATTGTTGAAGAAGTGGAAGCAGCAATTTTGCAAATAACTGAAGAAGAAAATATTCGAATAAATGAATTTACGGTTGCTCCGTATGTATCTAGTGATGCAGGAAAAAGTTATCATGAATGGTTTATAGAATTTGAAAATGAGCCAAAAAATAAAGATATATTTTCAAAAAAGCTTGACAATGCGATGCGCACAAAAAATGTGTATTATGATGATTTAATAAAAGGAAATATTTTAAAAGAGTTAAAAGTAACCGTAGTGCC
>JAYUJS010000365.1:0-2842 GCA_043765095.1 Ferruginibacter sp. | reverse complement strand
TACTTCTACCCCCACTTAAGCAATATACATACACAGGTTTCTTTTTGTCAATAAAAGAAATCCTTCTTTCAAACTCTTTTGCATCATTCCAATCTGCAAGCAAAGCATTATTTATATGTCCTCCATTAAACTCTGTTGTGGTGCGTACATCTAATATTTGCGTTTCTATGTTGGTTATGCCTTTTTCAAATTCGTCTGCTGATAAAACAGTTTTATTTTGAGCATTGCATGTAGTAAATAAAAATGCTAATAATAAAAATATGTAGGTTTTCATACAATAGTTTTTACAAAAATAGGCACTTACTAGTTTATTAAAATTTAAAATATTATTCTGAATTTTCAATAATAATTGAAAATTTTATATCTTTGTATCTAAATTTTAATAATATGAAACTAGTTATAATAGGTGGTGGCTTTGGCGGACTAAGGCTAGCAAGGGCTTTAAATAATAAAGCTGGTTTTGAAATTACCCTTATAGACAGATTTAACTATCATCAGTTTCAGCCTTTATTTTACCAAGTGGCTTCCGCAGGTTTAGATGCCAGCGATATTTCTTTTCCGCTTCGCAAGGTTTTTCATAATAGTAAAAATGTGCATTTTTGTATGGCAACTGTAAATGAAATTGTGCATAATCAAAATAAAGTGATAACTACAGTTGGTGATATATTATACGACCAATTAGTTATAGCTACTGGGGCTGATACCAATTTTTTTGGGAATGAGCTAATGCAAGCTAACGCTATGCCAATGAAGAGTACAGTAGAAGCTATTCAACTTCGCCATAGAATGCTAACTAACTTTGAAGATGCTGCTAGTACCAATGATGCTATAGAGCAAATGAGATTGATGAACGTGGTTGTTGTAGGAGGAGGGCCAACAGGTGTTGAGCTGAGTGGTGCTATTGCCGATATGCGAAGGTTTATGCTGCCAAAAGATTATCCAGAACTTGATTTTACAAAAATGAAAATTACGTTGTTAGAAGGCTCTACAAAACTATTGGCAAGTATGAGCGAAAAAAGCAGTGAACAAGCTCAGCAATATCTTGAAAAATTGGGAGTAATAGTACAAACAAATGCAATTTTGAAAGAGTACAATGGAAATACTGCTTTGTTACAAGATGGCAGCACAATAGAAACTGCATTGGTTATTTGGGCAGCAGGTATAAAAGGAAATGTATTGCCAGGTATTGATAAAACCATCATAGCAAAAGGTAATCGAATAAAAGTAAATAATCAATGCTTGGTAAATGGGTTTGCAAATGTTTATGCAATAGGGGATGTTGCCTTTATGGATACTGATTTAGCATACCCTAACGGTCACCCGCAGGTGGCGCCAGTAGCTATGCAGCATGCAGATATGCTGGCTAATAATTTTACGCTTATAAATATGAAAAGCAATGCAGATAGAATGCAAACTTTTGTATACAATCATAAGGGCTTTATGGCTACAGTAGGTAGAAAACTAGCTGTAGTAGATATGCCTAAGCCCAAGCTGCATTTTGGAGGGTTTTTAGCTTGGTTAGTTTGGATGTTTCTACATTTAATGCTAATAGTTGGTGTAAAAAATAGATTATCCGTTTTTGCAAATTGGTTTTATAATTATTTTACAAAAGACCAAAACCTTAGGCTTATTTTTAAAGTGAATTATAAGGAGAGGAACAAATGATATGTATTTTAAAAATTTAAATCATGCAACAATTTAAAGGCATATTTCTAGTAATTTTAATACTGCTATTTATACTATTTATTTTCTTTTTACCATTTTCATTGTTTGCCCACTTTGTATTTTCTTTTTGAATGTTTGATTAATAAATTTGGGTGTTAATAAATAACTAACTGCTCCAATAAGTTTAATAGCAAGTATTTTAAAAATCTCTCAAATCTTCTTTCAAACTACTATCATAAATTACTTAAATTGCAAAAAAGTATAACAATATGATAGTAAATTTTTTTATAAAATATGGCACAAGTTATGGGCAAAATATAAATATAGCTTATAGGCAAGGAGAGGCAATATTAGTTTTTGAATTGAATTATGTAGATGAAAATCTATGGCATGGGGCATTGGTTATTGATACTAAAAAAAGTGTACCCATTTTTGAATACCAAATTATACTTAAAAAAGATAAATGGCAGAATAATGAAGAATTATTGGCTAAAGGAGAAATTGATGTCACTAGTTTTTCTTCCAATATTTTTAATGTAATTCATGAAAATTTTCCTCAAAAATCTTTTATAGGATTGCACAAAACAAAGCCATTTAAAAAAGTTTTTAAACCTGTAAATATTGAGGAAACGAATACAATTAAACCATTTAAAGTAACTCATATTTTTTCTATTGAAAGCCCTTTATTGCAAGAAAATAAATATGTATGCACTACTGGTAATGCAACAGCAATGAATAATTTTGATGAAACAAAACCATTGTTGTTTAAAAAGGGTTATACCCAAAAAAGTACTATTGAACTAGACTTATCTAGCGAAAAATTTCCAATAGAATTTAAAATTGGCATATTCGATACTGATAAAAATAATATTGTAGATTATGAACCAGGTGTGAATCATATAATAAATGGGATAGAAAAAAATGAAAGTATTTCAATTATCCATTTAAATCATTCATTTACTAATTATGCATGGAAAGCTGCTGGAATAAATGTGCCAGTGTTTAGTTTAAGAACCAATACAGGCTGGGGTGTAGGTGATTTTACTGATATGAATTTATTAGTAGATTATTCAAAAAGTTTAGGTTTAAAATTAATACAATTATTACCAATAAATGATACTACGGGTGCTTACACCGATAAAGATTCTTATCCTTATTCTGCTATTTCATCTTTTGG
>JAYUJS010000364.1:0-7715 GCA_043765095.1 Ferruginibacter sp. | reverse complement strand
TATAAATTCTTCTGCTTAGTTGTTTTTTATCTTTTCTAAAATCTTTACGCTCTTCAGTAGTTACTATACCATCAGCTTTAATTTCTTTTTTTTCATCTTGAAGTTTTTTTGTTTGTGCTGCTAAGCGTTGGGCTTCGGCAATGGTAAGTTGCCCGCTTTGTACGCCTTGCTTTATGCGGGCTTTATCATTTTTAAGGGTGCTTACTTTGCTAGCTACAGGTGCTGCTTGTGCAAAAGATGTACCAGTTATTACACTAAATACTGCTACGACTAAAATGGTTTTTGCTTTCATTTTTTTTTAATTTATTTGTGAAAAAATAATATTCATTCTGTTATAAAGACCTTAGGTTTTGTAAAAAGTTTAAAAAGGTAAATGTTAAAAAATAATATATGTGTGAAATACTTTAAACTTTAAATTTTTAACAATAGCGAAGCCAACCTTATAAGAGTTGGCAATCCTTTATTAAATTTTATTTATAATTTAAAAAGCATTTTTTAACCCAACAATAAATATTTTGATTGTAAATTTGTTTTAATGAAATACATAGTTTCCATATTTGCTATTAGCTGCATTTTTATTGCTTGCACAAAAGATAGTTTTACAACTAGTGCAGATGCAAGGCTAAGTACCTCTGTAGATAGTGTAAAGTTTGATACTGTTTTTACCAGTTTAGGATCTGTAACAAAATCATTTAAAATTTTAAATAATAATAACCAAAAACTTTTATTAAGTAAAATTAAACTTGGAGGCGGTGTAAGTTCGGCTTTTAAAATAAATATAAATGGAACTGCTATTACAGAAATAAATAATATTGAATTAGCAGCCAACGATAGTATGTATGTATTTGTAACTGTAACGGTAAATCCAACAGTAGCCAACCTTCCATTTATTATAAGCGATAGTATTTTAATAGAATTTAATGGCAGAAATACCAAAGTGCAGCTAGAAGCTTTTGGGCAAAATGCAAACTTTATTCGCAACGGTATTGTGTTGTCGAATGTAAATTTTACAAACGTAATACCATACGTTATACTTGGTGCGTTGCAAGTAGCCAGCACAGGCTCGCTTACAATAAATGCAGGTACAAAAATATATTGCCATGCCAATGCACCAATTTTAATAGATGGAAAACTAATATGCGATGGCACTAAAATGCAACCTATTATTTTTACGGGCGATAGGCTAGATCTGCCTTACAGTAGTTTCCCAGCATCTTGGCCAGGTATATATTTTAGAGCTACAAGTAAAGATAATTTTTTACAATTTACAACTATAAAAAATGCATATCAAGCATTGGTGGTAGATGCACCTAGTACAAATGCAAACCCAAAATTAATATTAAAACAATGTATTGTAGATAATGCTTTTGATGTAGGGTTACTTTTAACTAATACCAAAGTTGTTGCAGATAATTGCCTTATTAGTAATTGTGGTAGTGGAGTGTATGCTAGCTATGGTGGCAATTATTCATTTACACATTGTACCATTGCATCTTACTCTAATAACTATGTGCTACATAAAAAACCAGCCATTTTTATTACAGATGCAAACGATAACAACCAAACAAATATTTTAAATGTAATGCTAAAAAATTGTATTGTATATGGCGATGCTGGCTTTGTAGAAAATGAAATACAAACTAGAAAAGTAGGTGGTAATTTTACAGTAAACATTGACCATAGTTTATACCGTGCAGTTACAGCAGACCCTGCCAATGCTAGTATTGTTTTATCATTAAAAAATATTAACCCATCTTTTGATAGCATTGACAATGCAAAAAGGATATATGATTTTAGAATTACAAAGAATGCCGCTGCTATTGGCATAAACAAAGGCATAACAACAACTCCATTGCTTTTAAAAGACTTGGATGATAATGATAGAAATGTTGGCTTACCTGACATAGGTGCTTATGAAAAACCTTAGATAATTATAAAACGTATTTCTTCAAAAATAAAATGAAACAAATGATAACTTTAATTTTAGCTGCTATACTTGCAAGTTGTGCAGGTTCTAATCATGATAACAAAACAAATAATATGGAAACAACAAACCCAAAGGATAGTGTAACCTCAATACACAGTTTTATTGTAAAAGCTTTAGATGGTAGCAATATTAATTTTGCAGATTTTAAAGGAAAAAAAATATTGATTGTAAATACTGCTTCAGAATGTGGATACACACCACAGTACAAAGATTTAGAAGTTTTATATGAAAAGTACAAAGATAAATTAGTAATTGTTGGTTTCCCTGCAAACAACTTTGGTGGGCAAGAGCCTGGCACAAATGCAGAAATAAAAACTTTTTGTTCAAAAAATTATGGAGTAACATTTCCTATGGCAGAAAAAGTGTCGGTAAAGGGTGATGATATGGCTGCTATATATCAGTGGCTTACAACCAAAGCTAAAAATGGTGTGCTTGATGCAAGTATAAAATGGAATTTTAATAAATTTTTGCTAAACGAAAAAGGCGAAGTAATGGCAAAATTTGATAGTGGTACTAAGCCGATGGATGAAGAAATAACAGGAAAATTATAAAAGCGAATGTTTTTTATTTTATACAAGCCAGTACAAAAATTGTGCTGGCTTTTTTGTAGCATTTTACAAAGCCTTTAACGCTAAAAATGCTTCCACCCCTTTTACGCCATTTTCAAATAATTCTCGCTTGCTTTTATAACTCATCTTTTTTATTTTAGCAGATACATTGCCATAGCTTATAAAAATTGTTCTTCCTTTTTCATTTTCTAAGTTAGGATATTTTCTTTCCATTGTTTCCATCATTAAATTTCCAAAGGCTGACATATAATCTTTAAAAGATTTTGGATTGTATTTTGGTATTTTATTACTGTTATTTAGATAATTTTCTATCTGCTCTGGGCGCTCAAGTTTTATACCAATTGTTTGTTCATTAAAAACAAGGTCATTGCACAAAACCGGCTCTCCACCCACTTTACAGCTATCAAACATACTTATAGGATAATTACACAGCATGCCACCATCTACATAATAATTTATATATTTAGTTGTATCAGCTTTGTTTATTTTATGCATTGAATCATCTAAAGGTATGGGTGCAAAATATAAAGGAATTGTACTACTTATACGCACAGCTGTAGCTAGCGGTAAGTTTGGTGAGTTTTTATAAGAAAAAATTTCTAATTGTTGCCTACTAATATTTGTACCAGTACAGTAAAGGTCTTTATACAAATTGCTTTTTATTTTCATTTGATGCAGCCCTGCAAAAGTTAAATTAGCGTTACCTGTTTTTGCTAGTAACATATTTTCTAGCCAATTTTCAAATTCATCTCCTTTATACAAACCAAACTTTCTTTTTACTCTTCTATATTTACCTAGCAATCCACCTTTACCGTCATTAAATTTTTGGTAGTGGATGCTCATCATTATGCTATCTATTTCTGTAGCATTATAACCGATACAAATCATTAACCCCGCTATTGCACCAGCGGAGGTACCTGCTACATTTTCTATTTTTTGCAAAATATTTTTTTCTTCTAATATTTTAAAAGCTCCTGCATACGCTATGCCCCTAACGCCTCCGCCTTCAAGTGCTAGGTTTTTAAACACTTGCTTTGCTTGACCAAAACAGTTTATAGAAAATAATAATAGCATTATTCTCATAATTGGGATTTTTTTTATAACCAAAGTAATTGTATTTGCAATAAAGTTATACAACTAAGTAACACTATAAAAAATTAGTTTATTTTTACCGCTTATCATCTATTTAACATGGCTACAGAAAAAGAACTTATCATTCAATTATTTTTAAAATACAACTCGGAAAACATTACAAGTATAGACAAACTACCACAAAGTGGGGGTGAAAGGGTATACTACAGGCTTACAACCCTAAAAACATCTTTTATAGCAACAGCTAGTAATAATGTAAAAGAAAATGAAACTTTTTTATACTTTACCAACCATTTTAAAAATGCGAAAGCACCTGTACCCGCAGTTTTTATTGAAAATGATGCTAAAACAATTTATATACAAGAAGATTTTGGTGATGCCTCTTTATTATCAATATTAGAAGAAGAAGGTTTTACAGAAGAGGTAAAGGTTTTATATAAAAAAACGCTTAAAGCCTTGGCTACACTACAAATAAAAGGAGATGAAAATTTAAATTATAAAAAATGTATTACAAGCAAAGAGTTTGGCAAACAAGCTATACTTAGTGATTTTTTATATTTTAAATATTATTTTTTGGACACTTTAAAAATACCATACGATAAAGAAAAATTAGGAGATGATTTAGATGCACTAAGTAATTATTTAAATCATGCTGATTTTAAGTTTTTCCTTTACAGAGATTTTCAGAGCAGAAATGTAATGATAAAAAATGCTGTGCCATATTTTATAGACTACCAAGGTGGCATGCATGGTGCATTGCAATACGATGTAGCTTCTATGCTATGGCAAGCCAAGGCAGATTTACCAGACGTATGGAAAACAGAACTACTGCATTATTATATTGAATGTGCAGAAAAAGAATTGCAGCAAACTATTGATGTAACAAGGTTTGTGAGCCAGTACAATGGCTATGTACTTATTCGGTTGTTACAAGTATTAGGTGCTTATGGCTTTAGAGGTTTACTAGAAAGAAAAGCACATTTTCTTACGAGCATTCCATTAGCATTAAAAAATTTAAAATCATTTTTACAAAATAATAAATTGGGTATAAGTGTACCTGAGTTTGAAAGAGTGCTAGAACTAATAGTAGCAGATGAAGTAGTACAGCGTTTTGAACCAATAAAAGCTACCGATGAAACTCCGCTTGTAGTACACATTAAAAGTTTTTCATTTTTAAAAAGCGGTTATCCTAAAAGCGAGAGTGCCAATGGTGGGGGCTTTGTGTTTGATTGCAGAGGTATTTTAAACCCTGGCAGAATTGAGCAACATAAAAAAGAAACTGGGAGGGATAAACCCGTGCAAGATTATCTTACAGAAAAAACAAGGATGGATGAATATTTAACGGGGGTATTTAGCAGTGTAGATATTTCTGTTGAAGATTATATAAAAAGAAACTTTGAAATACTAGAAGTAAACTTTGGGTGCACAGGTGGCCAGCATAGGAGCGTATATGCGGCAGATGCACTTGCAAGACATTTAAAAAATAAATATGCTGTAAGAACAGTAGTAAAGCATGTGGAGCAAAATTTTGAAAGGTAGATGTTTAATAGAAATATTATCTTTTTTCAAAGATAATATTTCTATTAAAGTACAGCAATGTTATAAATAAATCCTATACGTTTTTATTTATAATATTGCCCAATCGGAAATTTAAAAATCCTAGATTTTTGAAAATCAACAAACTTTTTATTTTCTTCTACATGTGTTTTTACCCAATTATCATAAGCCGCTGCATTTTCTGCTGCGGCAAAAAGCCACTGATTGTATGCTTCAAATAATCCTTCTCTAAGTAATTGTTGTTGGTAAATAAATAATTTAAATGCAGGTTTATTATTTTTACTATACCAATCTAAAATAAACCTAGCCCTTATAATGGCTAATGTAGATGTACTTATACCAGCACTTGCTTGGTCTGCTTGCTTATTCAACGTTTCTACATAATTTTTTATAAAATTGTTTTTTGTAACGGCATTTAAATCTGGATCATTAGGAATAAATAATTTTTTATATGTTTCTAAAATAAGTTGTTTCATTTCTTGTGTATTTTCACCAGCAGGATCCATATTTACAAATATTTCTCCATAAATGATACTCCATATTTTATCCGTATTATTAAAATAGTAGTATCGTGCAGCATTAAAATAATTTTTGCTAAAAGATGGGTCCATTTCAATTCCTTTTTCCCATGTTTTTATTGCATCTTTATTTTTATTAGCTAATTGTGCTTCGCCAAGTTCGTTGTATAATGGTCCGCTATCTGGAAATTTTTTTATCCCCTTTTTAAAAGCTTTTTCACTTTCGCTGGTTTGGCTTAGTTGCCCAAAAATTAATCCTGCTATATGAAAACATTGGTCATCTGCCTGTTCATTATCTAGTAATGGTTTTATAATCTCAAGCGCTTTTTCATTGCTTTTTTGATAGTAATAACTCATAGCTAGGTCTTTTGTAGCTTCTAAATTAGCAGGGTCTTTTTGTAAGCATTTTGTAAGCACAAGCGATGCATTTGCAAAATCACTTTGGCGCATAAATATTTTGGCAGTTTCTTGTAATTCTTTAGCAGTTTGTGCACTTAAAGGTTGCAAATAACTAGTAAACATTATAGACAGTGCAGTTAATAATTTCTTCATCGTATTGTAAAGATAAAAAAGGGTAGCCAAACAGCACCCTTATATTTAGTTTATTAAATGTGTAAGTAATCCATCTCTTAGTTTTGGTTCAAACCAAGTACTTTTAGGTGGCATTACCTCTCCACTATCTGCTACTGCAAATAGTTGTTCAATACTTACTGGGTATAGGCTTATTGCCAAAGCCATTTCGCCACTATCTACTCTTTTTTCTAATGCTTGCAATCCTCTAATACCTCCCACAAAATCTATTCGCTTATCTGTACGCTGGTCTACAATATTTAAAATAGGCGTAAGAATATTTTCTTGCATAATGTTTACATCAAGCACACCCAATACATCTGTTTTAATAATATTTTTATTGGCTACTAATTTATACCATTGCTTATTCATATACAATCCAAACTCATGTATAGCATTAGGTTTAACGGCTTCACTAGCTTTTTGTACCAAAAAAATTTCTTTAATTTTAGTTAAAAAATCTACTTCACTTAACCCATTCAAATCTTTTACTACACGGTTATAATCCATTATGTACAACTGGCTTGCTGGGAACAATGTAGTAAGAAAAATATTGGCATCCACAGTAGCATCTAAACCAAGCGCAGCCCTTACTTTTGCAGCTGAGGCAGCCCTGTGATGACCATCCGCTATATAAGTAGCTGGAACATTTTCTTTAAATAAGATAGTTATTTTCTCAATCGTTTTTTCATCATTTACCACCCATATTTTATGTATTATTCCATCATCTGCTAACATACTATATTGAGGTGTTTTATCAGCTTTACATGTAGTTATAAGCGCATCTATTACTGCTACGTTTCTATATGCAATAAATACATTACCCGTTTGCGCACCAGTAGTTTTAATATGTGTTATACGGTCAAGTTCTTTTTCTGGTCTTGTAAATTCATGTTTTTTTATAAGCCCTTTTTCATAATCATCTACAGAGCTACCGCACACTAGCCCCGTTTGATTTCTACCATTCATCGTAAGCTCATAAATATAATAGCATGGTTTATTTTCTTTAAATAAAATACCTCTGCTAATAAATGCTGTTAAGTTTTCTTTTGCCTTTTCATACACTGCTTGGCTATGTACATCCATATCTTCAGGTAAGTCTATTTCGCTACGGGTAATGTGTAAAAAAGATTTTGAATTACCTAACGTTCCTTCTCTTGCTTCTGCAGCACTCATTACATCATAAGGTTGTGATGCTACCTCTTTTGCATGTTCCACCTCGGGTCTTAATGCTGCAAATGGTGAAATCGTAATCATATTTTAGATTTTAGAATAATTAGGTTTTAATCACAAGACATTAAATGTACTATTATCAAACACTATTTAATATTTTTAATATTTTACTTTTCTTTATAATTTAGAAATATTTTTAAAAAATAATACTTTTTAATCAATACCTTTTTTTAACATATAGATTTAAAG
>JAYUJS010000363.1:0-2849 GCA_043765095.1 Ferruginibacter sp. | reverse complement strand
ATTTATAGATAATTCTCCAATGGTTTTACCAAGCAGTTCCATTGTGCCATGTATTTATTTTCTAATTCTATAATTTGTAAAAAATCAATCATGTGAATTTTTGTACTATCTTTTTTTCTATCTATACGTTTTGTAATGAAACATAACTCTCCTGATTGCAAACGAATCATATTAGAAAGCACTGTATTTATTTTAAAAAGCCCAGCCAATTTTATAGATAGAAGCTCGTTTTCAGGTATCTCTTTGTGTAATATATTTTGTGGTTTTAAAATGTAAGTACCATTTAAGGCATTCATGATTGTTAAACGCACACGATATTCATTTTTTAAAACAGTTTTTATAAACCCAAGAGATATCATAGGTTGTACACCTGGTACTGTTATAGATAATTCTACAGATTTTTTCGCTAATTTTTCCATTTTATCAAGTCTGTATTCTAAAGAAGAAGCTAAGACTGTTCCATAAAAAGCTTTTATACATTTTTGATGATAATCACCTGTAATAATTACTTCCATTTCTTGATAACAATACAAACATTTATTCATCTTCATTATCTTTAATTGGATGAACACTTACTGCGCCAATCACATTTTGACAGCATACTAATAAAAGACCCATTCTATCATTTCTATTTATTTTCCAACTTTCCGATGTAATGTCTAACAACTACCCTTCTAATTTATAAAGTATACTTAGCTGTGAAAAAGGGTTGAAAACCTCAGGTATAAAAGAAAACGTAATAGTATTAAAATTATAAGGCAGACTAAAATTTTCCATTGTACTACGATTCTGGTGCAACAGTTGGAGGTTCTGAGCAAGCGAATGCTGGGGGAGTTATTGCAATTACTAATTATGATATTGCCAACAACAAAATAACAGGAACTTTTTAAGCAGTACAAAGGCCACATACTATTACAGAAGGAGTGGTTACTGAGTTATCAAAAAAAAATACCCTATGGAGGGTATTTGTAATAATTAACTCCCATTTATCTTGCACAAGTATAAAACTTTTAATAATATTAAAAAATAAAAATGAAAAAGATATTAACTATCCTTTACCTATCAATAACATTATTGAAAATTGATACAATAAAAGCTCAAAAAGTAACACCTAAACCAAAAGCTCCAACGAAGGAGGCAGTTCTAATACTGAATACCAACAAACGAGCTGTAGTAGTAATGGCAAATTTTTTAACACCCGTTATAACCGCATCTTTATTAAAGCAACTTTCAGCTAAACAATTTCAAGATTTTAAGATTCATTGCAATGAAGAGGACTATCCAGCTTGTATAAAATGGAAATTAGAATATAACCCTGCAAAGCCTGATGAGGATGCAAGTGAAGTAACATTAAAAAGTTTAAAACTATATAGAATAGCCAAATTTAAAAACATTCAAAATGGAAAAGACTTTGGTGAGCGTTCAATACTAGTAGCGCCTGCTAAAGAAAATAAAAATGTGGGTGGAGATTGTAATTTTGATAAAGATTTTTATATAATAATACCAAGTGAAGATATTGAGCTCGTAAAGTAAAGTGCTTTTTAAAAACCAACTGAAATTAATTTTTTATGAGTAAAATAATAACATGTATTTGTTTATTGTACTTTACTAAAAGCTACAGAGATGAATATGTAAAGCAATTATACCGCTACAGCCCTACTACTGATTTGGCAGAAGTAACTAACCCAACAAATAACAATAAACCTATTTACTTAAATAACCAAATAGTACCAGGGCAAAATTTTATGGCAAACGAAGTTTTTGTAAATTATGATAAAGATGTTTTATTAATTAGACAGTTTACAAAAGATGATCTTTACATTTATTTTATTAACGATTTAAATAATAATACAAAAACAAATTTTGTATACACAACCACACTCTCTCATGAGTATTTAACTACCCCGATAGCTATAAATTCACAATTAGAAACTTTTAAAACCGATATATATTTTAATGGTAGAGAAAAGCCAACTGGAGTTTACCAAACTATAGTGCCAACTACTATTATAAAAAAAAATGATGTAATTGTAAAACAGCCTGAGACTACAATTAATGATATAAAGAAGTACAACAAAAAACTATTTAGAGAACAGCTTAACAAAATAGTCAGCAATCAAAGCAATAAATTTGAAAATATAAAAGCTGAATTTGTATCGAATGAATTGGGTATAAGGCATAAAAGTACTATAAGGTTAGAAGGGTTTAATGAAGCCCAAATTATAAATTTTTCTAGTACTTCTTACCTACACAGGTATGAGGCTACATCCATTTCCATAAAGGGCAAAGCTACTGCAACGATTGTTTTAGATATGTTAGATAAAGAAGAGCAAACTTTAACCAAAGAAGATAATTTAGAACGTGGTGTGGAGTTAGATATGAAAGCAAGAAAGCAAATTAATTACCTATTTAAAGGAGTTGTAAATTATAATCCATCAGCCATTAAATGTTTACAACTTGATGCATATTGCAATGCTGTTTATGAAAATGCGGATTATGCCATTTTTACTATTACTATACCAGCAGATAAACCTGCGAAATAAAAAACTTAACATGAAAAATATTATACTACTTTTTACTACAATACAATTTTGCGCTATTTCATTATTTGCGCAAAAATTAATTCCGTTTCAATATCAAAGCCAAAGTAAATGGGATTATAAAACCAAATGGGGATTAATGACTGCCGAAAGAAAAATTGTATTGCAGCCAACTTATTACAATATTGCACCAACAACCATAAAAGAGAATTTTATATTATTAGGCAATAAAATTGTAGATATAAAAACTGGAAAAACAATGTGGGACAGCACCGAAACAAAAGATGTGAGTAAAATTGTAGGCAATAT
>JAYUJS010000362.1:0-2857 GCA_043765095.1 Ferruginibacter sp. | reverse complement strand
TATTTTTAGTAGACCCAGATGGTAGTGTAAATTACAACAACATACAATCTTTTTCTTCTGCCGACTATGCATTATTAATGTCTGTAGCACAAACATTAAAAGAAACAGAAAAATATAAATTATTGATAGGAGTAAATGCTAAGGTTATTTACAGAAAAGTAGGCTCATTTGCAAGTGCATGGGGTTTTGGGTTTGATGCAGGCTTACAAATGAAGGGAGAAAAATGGAGTGTAGGTGCCGTTATAAAAGATTTAACAACAACTTTTAATGCATGGCATTTTACTTTTACAGACAAAGAAAAACAAATATTATACTTAACAAAAAATGCTATCCCATTAAATACGCAAGAGTTTACTGCACCTCGTTTAAACCTTGGTGGCTCTTATGATTTTAATATTACCGAAAATTTTAAGCTGCAAGCCGAAGCCAATATAGACGTAACTTTTGATGGTAAAAGAAATACCGTTTTAAGTGGAAAAACGATTAGCATTGACCCACATATAGGGTTAGAAGCGTCTATTAAAGATGGCTTTTTTGTGAGAGCTGGATTAACAAATTTTCAAAGGGCATTGGCAGATGGAGATACACTTAACCAAAAAAAAGTGTGGATATACCAACCAAGCTTGGGCGCTGGTTTTAAAATAAAAAAGATTAATGTTGATTACGCTTTTACGAATTTAGCCAATCAATCAAATCCATTGTATACACATGTAATTTCTTTACGCATAAACCTTGGCAATAATGATGAAGAAGATGTAGAAGAATAAATTGGGAAATGCTGTGTTTTAAAATCTCTAAAATATAAATAAATTATAAATTTTACTTTTATGATAAAAAAGTTTTTACTTCCGCTCATTGTATTGTGTGCATTTTCTGCCACAGCACAGTTAAATAATAGCTGGATAGATTACAACAAAACCTACTACAAATTTAAAGTAGGTGCTGATAATATATGTCGTATACCGCAGTCAGTCATTGCAAACGCTGGTATATCTGCCACCAATGCAGATTTTTTTCAACTTTGGAGAAATGGCGTACAAGTAAGGTTGTATACATCAGTAACTGGTGGGACACTTACGCCAACGGATTATATTGAGTTTTTTGGTGAAATGAATGATGGTAAACCAGATGCTAATTTATACAGAATAGCTGGAACACAACTAGCAGATAGGTACAGCCTAGAGACTGATACTGCCACTTATTTTTTAACCATAAATAATGCAGGTGGAAACCTTAGGTATGCAAGCGGCACAAACCCTAGCCCTGGCACTACACCCGCAGATGCGTATTTTATGCGTACGGTAAATATATTTTATAAAAATAAATTAAATGCTGGCTTTGCCGTTGATTATGGGGCTTACGTTTATTCATCCGCATACGATAACGGAGAAGGATATACCTCTGCAAATATTGCAACAAACAATACTTATACTGAAACTATTAATGGATTAAACTTATATAGTGCTGGCCCAGCTAATAGTTTAACTTTTAAGACAAAATATTTTGGCAATACTTATGGAAGCCAAAGAAAAGTTGAAATTAGCATTGGTAATAATCTTTTGCCAAATGCTATTACGAGTTCTAACTTAACTGCAACTTCTTACGCACCACCAGCACAGCCAATATCATTATTTACTAATTCAAGCACTGCTACTATTAATTTTAAAAATGTAAATCCTTTCCCTTCACCTGGGTCTCCAAATGATAATATTGTAATTGCAACAATGAGCATTAATTATCCTGCCATTTTTAATTTTAATAACACAAAATCTTTTGCATTTACATTAGCCGCATCTACTACTGGTAATTTTTTATTGATAGATAATTTTAACTATGGTACTACTCCACCTATTTTGTATGATAATACAGACGGAAAAAGATATATAGGTGATATTACTTACTCCCCTGGAAAAGTAAAATTTGTTTTACCTGCATCATCTAACACTGAAAGAAAATTTATATTAAATAATATAGAAACTACCAATACCAATACTGTAAACACAATAATTACCAAAAACTTTGTAAATTATAATACTACCACTACAATAGGGGATTATGTTATTATAAGCAACCCAGCATTGTATGATAATGGTAGTGGATTAAATTTTGTAGAACAATATAGAGCCTATAGAAGCTCTAGCAATGGAGGTTCTTATACTGCAAAAGTGTATGATATAAATGAACTTACAGATCAATTTGCTTTTGGTATAAAAAAACACCCATCTGCCATAAGAGATTTTGTACGTTTTATGGATGTACAATATCCTATAAAACCAAAATTTATTTTTATTATTGGTAGAGGTATGACATATCAAGATGGCAAGCCGCAAGAAGCAAACCCACTTTCAGAAAAATTAAATTTAGTTACTACTTTTGGCTGGCCAGCATCAGACATGTTACTAGCAGCACAACCTGGCTCTACTGTACCTATCACACCTATTGGTCGTTTAGGTGCAGTATCTGGCAATGAAGTGGGTGTTTACTTAAATAAAGTATTAGAGTACGAAGCAGCCCAACAATTTAGCAGCAATCAAATAGTAGATAAAGCATGGTTGAAAAATGGCTTACACATAATTGGTGGCAGAACTGACCCCGAAAGCCAAGGTTTTAAAACATACATGGATAAATACAAATCTATATTTGAAGATACTTTAATGGGTGGCAAAGTAGAAACATTTTTAAAAACATCGTCTGCTACTATACAACAAGGTAGTTCAGAAAGGATATCTCAGCTTTTTCAAGATGGGTTAGGTATGATTACTTATTTTGGACACTCATCTGCTAATACATTTGAGTTTAACTTAGGTGACCCTACAATTTTTAACAACCCAAAAAAATATCCTTTCTTTAATGTAAG
>JAYUJS010000361.1:0-2858 GCA_043765095.1 Ferruginibacter sp. | reverse complement strand
CTAACATCTCATATCTAACATCTCATATCTAACATCTCATATCTAACATCTCATATCTAACATCTCATATCTAACATCTCATATCTAACATCTATTACACTATCATCAACTTTGCATAATTCAACATTATTTTCTTTTCTCCATTTGTTTCAAAATTTATTGTAGCAATTGGATTATGCGAAGCACCTTCCATTTTTGCAATTACACCAAAGCCAAATTTTTGATGTTCTACTTTTTGCCCTTCAGCTAAGTCTGCTGTATTGCTTGCTATAAAATTATCTGAAATAGTATGTTCTTTTGTTTGTGGTCTTGAAGGTATAGCATACGCATGCTTTTCTGGTTCTCTTTTTACAAACATACTGCCTTGGCTGCCACCGGTATTTTCAAAACCCCTACCCATACGCTCAAATGCACTACCACGGCTGCCTGCGCTTGTTGCATTGTTTCTTGCAGCCGCACCAGCGTAGCTTTTATCTAAGTTTTCATCGGGCATTTCATCTATAAAACGGCTCGGTTCGTTTTGTTGTAACTGCCCAAAACGATAACGTGCATTGCTATAACTCAAATACAATTTTGCTTTAGCCCTTGTAATAGCTACATAAAATAAACGACGCTCTTCTTCCAATTCTTCTCTACTATTTATTGCCATCGCATTAGGAAAAAGCGTTTCCTCCAAACCACCTACAAACACAACTGGAAACTCCAATCCCTTTGCCGCATGTATAGTCATTAGCTTTACTACATCTTGGTTTTTATCATCGCCTTGGTCTGCATCGGTAAGCAGTACAATTTGTTGTAAATAGCCACCGAGGCTTTTATCACCCACTTCGCCATCCTCTTCATTCATCGGTGTTTCAGTAAATTCTTTAATAGAGTTTAGTAGCTCTTGTACGTTTTCATACCTTGCCAAACCCTCTGTAGTTTTATCGTTAAACAAATCTTTTACCAAACCACAATTTTTGCCTACTAAAAACGCAAGGTCATAAGCATTCTTTTTTGGCATTTCACTTTGAAACATTTTTATCATCGTTACAAAGTTGTCTATCGCCTCTAGCGTTCCACTTTTAAAACCATACATAGCAGCATTGCAAGCCACATCCCACATGCTTAGGTTTTGCTCATTGGCAAACAATACCATTTTATCAATCGTCGTTTTTCCAATAGCACGTACAGGATAATTAATGATGCGTTTGAGCGCTTCTTCATCTCTTGGGTTTACAACAATGCGTAAATAACTCAGCAAATCTTTTACCTCTTTGCGTTGGTAAAAACTTACACCCCCGTATATGCGATACGCAATGCCCATGCGTCTTAGCGATTCCTCAAAACTTCTACTCTGTGCATTGGTTCTATACAAAATGGCAAAATCTTGGTTAAAATAATGGTTGCGCAATTTATTTTCTTGAATAGCATCTGCCACCATTTTACCCTCGTCGTTATCCGTCATGGTACGCACGAGTTTTATTTTTTCACCCTGCTCATTTACCGTAAATAAATTCTTTTCTATTTGCCCTTTGTTGTTACTAATAATTTCGTTGGCTACGCTCAATATATTTTTTGTGCTTCTATAATTTTGCTCCAGTTTCACCACTTTTACATCATCATAATCTTTTTCAAACTGCAAAATATTTTCTATCGTTGCTCCCCTAAAACTATAAATACTTTGTGCATCATCACCCACTACACATACGTTCTCATGCATAGCGCCCAGCAGTTTTACAATTTCGTACTGTGCTGTATTTGTATCTTGGTACTCGTCTATCAGCAAGTATTTAAACTTCTTTTGGTACTTACTTAAACTTGCAGGTACGTTTTTTAAAAGTATATAAAACTTAAATAATAAGTCATCAAAATCCATTGCACCATTTTTATAACAACGCTTTGCATACGCATCATATATTTGCCCAAGCATGGGGCGGTTTGCACGAGCATCTTCTTGCTGTAGTTGATAATCGTTTGCATATTCCGCTGGGCCTACCAATCCATTTTTTGCAGATGAAATTCTATTGTATACTACATTTGGTTTGTACAGTTTATCATCCAATTCCATTTCTTTTATAACCGTTTTTACTACACTCTTTGCATCGTCGGTATCGTAAATGGTAAAATTGCTTGGGTAGCCAATGTTGGGTGCTTCGCTGCGCAATATGCGTGCAAACACACTGTGAAAAGTACCAATGTATAAATTCCTTGCTTCGCTATTTCCTAAAATACGTTCCACCCTTTCCTTCATTTCCTTTGCAGCTTTGTTGGTAAACGTAAGTGCCAAAATATTAAAAGCATCTACGCCATGATGGCTCATTAAATGTGTAATTCTTGTAGTAAGCACTTTTGTTTTTCCGCTACCGGCACCCGCAATAATCATTATCGGCCCGTCTTTATGCAGCACCGCTTCTCTTTGCGGCTCGTTCAATTCATCTAAATAATTTGGCATAGTAGCAAAGGTAATTTTTAATCGTGGAATTAAGAAAAGAGATACAGTTTTTAGGGTTATGGGTTGCGAGTTGGGTGCTACGAATAAGAAGTAATCTAAAATCTCATGTCTATCATCTTGTGTTTTATTTGCGGCGGTTAGCAGAAAATCATTGTTGAACTTTTGTACGGTGCTAGTGAAGATTTCAATAACATCAATTACTTAAAAATACTATTTCTCCTCTTTCTCATTCCATAAAGACCACACTTTTTTTCTTCGAATATTTTTAAACTATTCTTAAAAATTAATATGAATAAAGACTATCTAAAATACTAAATAAGTTAGCTTTTATAAAGCATTTATTATACTCTAAACTTTTTATCATTTGCCTTTTATCAAAAGTTGAAAATAGATAATAAAAAAATAATGTCTAACAAAAGATTTT
>JAYUJS010000360.1:0-2859 GCA_043765095.1 Ferruginibacter sp. | reverse complement strand
AAATGCCTGTTTTAGTAAGGGTAGCCTATTTGGCATATCCATACTGCCAGATACATCTATTAAAAAAACAAAATTACCCGCAGGTATTTTATCTAATTCAATTTTTTTTGCACTAAGTTTTAAAAACAGCAATTGGTTTTTTGTATTCCAAGGGCAGGCGGAGAGTGTACTACTAATATTTAAAATATTACTGCCAGTTGGTTTTTCGTAAGCAAGATTAAAATAATTTACCATTTCTTCAATGCGTACAGCATCTACAGGCACTGTCATTTTCATATTTACAAACCTTCGTACATTACTGTATGAAGCTTTATTTACGTTTAAAGAAAATGCCGAATTAGGATAATTATAAGTAGTTACAAATTCATTTTCTACTAATTTAAAATAAGTTTCATCGCTTATATAAGGGCTAAATCTTGCCTTGAGACTAGCATCTTTTGTGAAGGAAATAAGCTTCGGTTTATTTTTTATAAGTGTGGCTGTAGATATTTTTAATACAATCGTTTGCCATACATCTGTTTTTACTTTTATGATTTGCTTTTCAAATCCATCTAAAGTAATAGTAATAGAATCGTACTGCAATGCGGTATTTATACCGAAGCTACCATTATGGTCAGTAATAGCACCTATCTTACTACTATGCAATAAAATTTTTGCTGCATTTAAAGAAATATTTTTTTCATCTTGTACAATACCACGTAAATAAAATTGTGCATTTGTATTGAATGCAAACAAACAAAAAATTAAATATAATAACAGCTTTTTCAACTTTTAAAACTTGATATAAGTAATAAAATATTTTTTTTTAAAAATTATAAACGTAAAAGCAACTAAAAAATTGTTTATTTTTCTTCTACCAATTGGTATATTTCTTTCAAGTTACGTGCATATCCGTCATAATCAAGCCCGTAACCCAATAAAAATTTATTAGGTACATTAAAACCTATATAATCAATCGTTAATGGATATGCCAACGCTTCTGGCTTGTGCAATAATGCTGCTATTTTTAAAGAAGCTGGCTGTTGATTTGCTAATTGTGGTAAAAATTCATTGAGCGTTTTTCCTGTGTCTACAATGTCTTCTATAATAATTACGTGCCTATCTGTTAGTGTTGCATCTAACCCAATAGAGGTTATTACTTGGCCTGTACTTTTTGTGCCTTTGTAAGATGCAAGCTTTATAAAACATATTTCACACTCTATAGTAAGTTCTTTAAACAAATCAGCAGCAAACATAAATGAGCCATTTAAAATTGCAATAAATAAGGGGCGTTTACCTTCATAATCTTTACTTATTTCTGCCCCTAATCTTTTTACTTGTTCGTCTATTTGTGCTACTGTAAGGTATGGGGTAAATTTTTTATCGTTTACTTTTATTGAGTGCATGGTTTAAAGTTCAAAGTTTAAGTTTCAAAGTTTTTTAAACTCAAAACCTGTATTTTATTTATTTATTAATGCAATATTTTCACATTTGCATATTTTCACATTTGTATATTATCTCAATTTTATCACACTCCCTTTTCTTATTAAAATAAACGCTCTCATATTATTAAGTTGTGCTAGTTGTTTTAATTGCACCGCATTTTTTTGTGAAATAGTTTGCAAGCTTTCATCTTCTATTACATTGTACAAATCTGCATTACCTTGTTTATTCTTTTTTTCAAAATAAATTATTTGGTTCTCTTTTAATAGCCCATCAGTTGCAAAATCATTGTAGTCTAGCAATTTTACTAAATCTATATTGGCGCTTGTAGCAATTGCTAATAAGGAAGTACCAGCACTTGCATAAATAGCTTTTAATCCATTTATTTTACCAGCATTTTTTATACCAGCAGTTATTTCATCCTGCCCATCCAATACTTTTCCTGCATTAGCCAATTTTGCATAAGTAGGTTCTGTTTGCTTTTGAATTACAGGTGTAAATGTTTTTAATACAAAATTTGTATCGTCATATTGTTGCAAATTGTATTTTTCTATATTCGAAATTACAATCTGTGGATACTTCGGATTGGTAGCGTAGCCAGCTTTTTTAAGCCCATAAGCCCACCCCTTATAATCAGTAGGGTTAAGCTCAAAAAGGGATGAATACCTTGGAGATGTTTTTAAAAAATCGCTATGGTCTTTATAGCTTTCTGCTGCTTTATTATATTTTCTAAAACACTCGTTGGCGGCATCGTCAGTATGGCGCACGCTTTCACCGGCCCAATTAGCTTTGCATTTTATACCAAAATGATTATTTGATTTTTTTACTAATTCACTGTTACCACTTTCGGTTTCTAAAATACCTTGTGCAAGTGTTATAGATGCGGGCACGCCGCTCCTTTTCATTTCTACAACTGCTGCATCTTTATAAATATCAATATACATTTCAGGCGTTATTCTCTGTGCAAAAATTTTATTGCTACAAAAAATAAACCCTATCATTAAAATAATCTTCATGCTATAATTTTTTTATTAAAGTTATTCCATCTCTTATAGAAAGCATTACTTGCTCTGTTCTTATATCTTTTGTTATATGCATATTAAATGTATGAATAGCTTTTGCATTTTTGCCCTTAATATTTTCTTCTAAAACTTGCCCATGAAAAAGTACATTATCTGCTAAAATAAATCCACCACTTTTTAACAAAGGCAAAGTTAATTCGTAATATTCAATATAATTTTTTTTATCAGCATCTATAAAGACAAGATCCCACTCTTCTTGTAGTGTGGGAATAATTTCTTTTGCATTACCTATATGCAATTTTATTTGTAAAGCATACTTGCTTTTATTAAAATAATTTTGAGCAACAATAGCGTCTTCTTCTCTTATTTCTATTGTATGAATAATGCCTTTCTCTTGCAAGCCTACGGCTAAACA
>JAYUJS010000359.1:0-7772 GCA_043765095.1 Ferruginibacter sp. | reverse complement strand
CCACATTTTCTGTTCTGATTGTTTTTGGGTAACTACCATTTCTGCTATTACCAGAATTATAACCATACACTTGGTGCTTGGAATATCCAAGATGCTCCTCCATCTCTACTTGCAGCATCTCTTCGATTCCTTGCTTAAATAGACTGTTAAAATACCCCGAAAAGTCGTCTTTGTTTTTAAATTGCTTAAAAAAGCCTGTCGGAAATGCTGTTGCTGTTTTTGTGCTTGATTTGCTCATTTTTTTTATATTGTTTAAAGGTGCTTTTAGGGCTACGCCCTAATACCTGTTTACACAATCTAATTTACACTACCCAATTAAAAATCCCTACGTTAAAATATTGATTTCAACTTTGTAAAATGTTGCATATATTTATCTCAAAAAAAATATTAAATGAAATTTATACTACTACTTGCATGCACACTTTTATTTTTACGAGGATTTTCACAAAACGAAAATTTACAAACAAAAGCTGTACTTGCTGCCAATAAAATAGAGCAAAAAATTATAGAGTGGCGCAGAGATTTTCATGCAAACCCCGAGCTAGGCAATAGAGAATTTCGTACAGCAGAAATTGTAGCCAGACATTTAAAATTGATAGGCATAGAAGTAAAAACGGGTATTGGCAAAACAGGTGTAGTGGGGGTTTTAAAGGGAGACTTGCCTGGTCCTGTTATTGCACTTCGTGCAGATATGGATGCATTACCAATAACTGAAAAACTACCTTTGGCATTTGCTTCAAAAACTACAACAAATTATAATGGTAAAGAAAGTGGCGTAATGCATGCATGCGGGCACGATGCACACACAGCAATATTAATGGGTGTAGCAGAAATATTTGCTGGTATGAGAAAAGAACTTCGAGGGACGGTAAAATTTATTTTTCAACCTGCAGAAGAAGGCGCTCCTGAAGGGGAAGAAAATGGTGCAAAATTGATGATTAAAGAAGGGGTTATGGAAAACCCAAAAGTAGATGTAATATTTGGATTGCATGTATCTGCTGAAACCAATGTAGGACAAATTTCTTACAAGCCTGCTGGCTTTATGGCAAGCGCAAGTGATATGAAAATAGTTATTTTTGGGAAGGGTGCACACGGTGCATCTCCATGGATGGGTGTAGACCCTATTGTAACTTCAGCACAAATTGTAAATAATTTACAAACTATCATTAGTAGAAATTTAAAATTAATAGATAACCCAGCCATTGTAACTATTGGTGCAATTAATGGTGGTAATCGTTCAAATATTATTCCAGAAAAAGTAGAAATGCTTGGTACGGTAAGAACATTTACTGCTGACGATGAAAAAATGATTTTTGAAAGAATAAGAACTATTGTTACCAAGACTGCAGAATCAAACGGTGCAATTGCAGAAGTAATTTTGCCTTATACGTTTAGTTATCCAGTAACTTTTAATGATATTGCATTGGTACAAAAAATGTTGCCGACTTTAGAACGTACAACTGGTAAAGGAAAAACAGTTTTAGTATCTGCTATAACTGGTGCAGAAGACTTTAGTTTTTTTCAGCAAAAAGTGCCTGGCTTTTTCTTTCAACTAGGTTCCAAGCCTTTAAATGCTAAGGCTACAAGCCATCATACAGCTGATTTTTTTTTAGACGAAAGTAGTTTTAAACTTGGTGTAAATGCATTTACAAATTTGGTACTAGATTATATGGATATGAATAAAAATAAATAAATATTATGGAAGAATTAATAAATAAAATAGTAAATGTAGCTGGTATTTCAGCAGAACAAGCGGGCAAAACGCTAGATTGCGTGAAGGATTACGTAAAAGAAAAATTTCCTATGATGGCAGGTGCGGTAGATAAATTATTTGAAGGCGGGGAAAAGAAGGAAGAGGAAGATTATTTGTAGGATGGATAGCGTATTACCAACTCTCTAATTTTATATTTTCAATTTCTTTGGAATGTTTATCACTAATTACAACAACTAATTTAAATACGCTATTTTTTAAATTTTGCCTGTTTTTTACTAAAATAGATAAATATCTTAAATAAATATACCTATTGCTTTACAGAAGCAGACCACTCCTTTTTATCATCAATTTCTTTATAATAAAATTTTAGATTTACTTGAAATGAATATAGCGCAGATATAATTTTTTTGTATAAATCATTATTAAGAACTGGCATTAGTTGGGTACTATTATTTGTATCGTATTGTTGTAAATAAGGTAATAAATATGGCAACCAATTCTTAGGTTTTACCGCAACAAATTCCCCATCTACTTGGAATAAAATATAACTGTACACACTGAATAATTGGTTGGCTTTATTATTCCACTCAATTGCAGTTATAAATTGGATTCTAGTTTTTTCACTATTATGTGAAATCATTATACAAAATTCGTTGGTTTCTATATTCAAAAAATCAGCTCTCCATATATATGCTAAAGTTGCATTCATAATGTTTTCATTAAAATTTTCATCGCAATTACTTAATCCCAAAAAATTAGCTGATAAACTAAATTGTAAAATATTATTGGAAACGCTAAATATATTATGCGTTTTATTTTCTTTAAAATAACTGGTCATTAAATTTTGCCAAGCAATTATGTAGTTATTGCTTTTTAATATATTCATCATTGGAGTATAAAAATACTTATCGTAATGATTGTGCTCTTGATAATTAAAAAAGATTTTACTTTTTTTAAACTCAGTTTGAAAATATTCTGTAATAACAACAAATATTTGTAAATCGTGTATGCTACAAGGGTATCTTAATTGAACATTATGAAAATTATTATTGGGGTATGAAATACTACAACTATAATAAACTGGATTTGCAGATTTTTGAGGAATATAAAAGTAAAAACCATTTTTAAAAGTAGTTTCTGTAATAACTACCTCACTAATATTATTTTTGATAAAATTAATAATATTTTGAGAACTTATTTTAAAAGTAGTTACTTCTCTGTATGTTAAAGATTTGCAATCCATTTTAGTATCAACTACATTTTAATTTTTCTTTTTAGATTTTGATTTTTGTACTGTAAATAAATCGGCAGTATATTTTTCGTAGAGTTCAAATAAAAATTCCATACGCTTTGCATCGGTTGTAAAGGGTTGTGGGCGGTAGGCTAAATCTACTGCTTTATCTAATTCGTTATGGGCTTTTGTTAAATATTGGGGCATTGTAAGGGGGTCGTATAAATCTGCTAAAGAGCTATTAGAAAATTGTAATCTTGTATCTAAAATTTTTTGTGCTTTTTCTTCAATAATTTTTATTTGTTTTTCATTTATATTTTTTGGCCAAGGATAATTGTTGTAAACTATATCTTTTGAGTACCTTAAATCGCTTTTTAATCTACCACAAACTGTTTTTACCCAAGCCATGTGAATAGCAGACATTAAAATTCCAAAATGATAAAGATTTCCATTTTCTATTATTCTAATAGAATCCGAAGGGATATAATCTTCTGTAAAATATGAAATTGGAATATACTTTCTATTTTCACTAGATGTTTTTGGAACAGCAATATAATTGTTAGGATTGTTCAAATCTCTAAATTGATGTGGTCTTTCGGCAAGGCGATGAGTTCCTTTATCTTTGGCAGCAAGTCTTTCTTTTTTGACTTTATCTACAATTTCAAGTACATACTTTAATTTCCTTAATTCATTTGGTAAAATATCTTTAAGCCAAAGGCAATACCTAATTTCATTATTAATCAACTCTCTTCCGCCAATTAGTTTTTTAAACCATTTTTTTGAGTTTGGTTCAAGAAGTATAAAATTATTCATCTCAATTTCAGTAAAAATAAAATTCCCATAATCATAGGCAACATTTCCTGATATCATGTGCGGTATAGTACATAAAGTATTAGTTCTGTTTTGTAATAAAATATCTTTTGCATCAACTAAATAAGGGTTTATGTTTTTTGCCTTCAATTCGTGAGCTTCGCCTTTTACATTTTCGTACTCAAAAATGCTTTTATTGTTAGTGTCGTAATTTGCAAAACCAACAATTACGCAATATACTGCTGCATTGCCTTTTGCTTCGTTACTCCATTTGAAAGTACGGTGTGCAAAATGAATTTTTATACCGTAAAAATTCAATAAAGTATTCCATAATATACCCACTTGCTCTCCCTGTGTAATAGAATTGGTAGATACAAATGCAACTTTTGTATTTGTATTTTGTATAAGTTTTGCAGCCTTAATATACCAAGCAGTTACATAATCTAATACACCAGCACCTGTTAAATTTCCAAAATGTTCTATAACTTGATTGCGTTGTTTTTGAGTCATTATTTTTGCACCAATAAACGGTGGATTACCTAGTATATAATCAAAAGTTTTACTCATAAGTATCGGCTTAGTAGTGTTTTTTCTTTCGTCAATAATGGTAAGATTTTTTGTTTTAATATTCAACGTTTGATATTCAGCCTCAGGCTCACTTACTATTAATAAGGCATCGTTGGTTTCAATATAAATTGTTTGTTTTTTTAATAATGAATTCCAATTTATTTGCAAGGCATCATCATTCACAATATTAGCTGCTTTATTTAATGGTAGCCTTACAAAATATTGTCCAAATTCTTGGCTTATTTGCATATTCATTTGATGGTCGATAAGCCACATGGCTACTTCTGCAATACGGGCAGGAAATTCTTCGTACTCTATGCCACACATCATATCCACATCGAGCCAAATAATACTTTCGATGCTTGTTGCCATTTGGCTTTTGTATTGCTGGCGTAAGATTTCTAACTCTAACAAGCGCAACTCTCTGTAAGTAATTACTAAGAAATTGCCACAGCCGCAGGCTGGGTCTAAAAATTTAAGTGTACTTAGTTTTTTATGAAATTCAGGGAGTTTATTTTTATTGTCTTTTAGGGTTTCAAACTCTGCCCATAGTTCGTCTAAAAAAAGTGGCTTTATTAATTTTAAGATATTGCTTTCGCTTGTGTAATGTGCACCAAGGTTTCGGCGTTCGGTGGGGTTCATTACTGATTGAAACATAGAACCGAAAATGGCAGGTGAAATTTTACTCCAATCGAGGTAACAACAATTTAATAATGCTGTTCGCATTTTTGTATCGAAACTTGCATTGGGTAAATTCTCTTCAAATAGTTTGCCATTTACATAAGGAAAGGCTGCTAATTGTTCGTCTAAATTTTTGAAACGGTTTTGCTGTGGTGTGTTAAGTACCTGAAATAAATCTTGCAGTTTTGAGGCTAAGTCTCTGCCATCGGGGTTTGTACACTGCTCAATGAAATGTTGAAATTGTTGTTTTTCAAAAATAGTGGTGTCTTCGGCAAATAATAAAAACAATATTCTCACTAAATAAACTTCTAAAGGATGCCCGAGGTAGCCAATTTCTTCTAGCCTATCGTGGAACTTTCCCATTAACTCTGCTGCTTTTATATTGGCAGGGTCTTGCTGTTTATAATTTTGTTTTGGATAGCCTAAAATGAAATTAAATTGCTGTACGTTTTTTACAAGGTCTTTTAATTTGAAATCTTTCGTTAGATTTTCTTCAAGGTCAATGAGTCTAAAGTTTTCAAAGTCGCACACCAAAACAAATTTTGGTAATTCATGTTGTTGTAATCCATGTAAATAATCTTTGGCTTGGGTAAATGCTTTGTCGAGGCTTTTGCCTTTGCTTTTCATTTCTATTAGTATCGTGCCTTTCCAAAGAAGGTCGATATATCCATCTTTTTCATCCAATTTCTTTACTCGGTGTTCAAACGTAGCAACTCGGCGGTTACTTATGCCGAATACATTAAAAAACTCTACCAAAAAAGGTTTAGCATCTGCCTCCTCATTTGCGGTGTTTTCCCATTCTTTAGAAAATTTTACTGCTCTTTCTTTTATTTCGTTCCAACTTAATGCCATAATGTTATTGTGTGGTTGCTAAATTAAGATAGAGTAATGAGGTTTGTATAATTTTCTTTAAATATATAACCCACCTGAGTGGGGTGGGTGGGGCTTTTGGGTTTGGGTTTTTTGTTCTAGTAATTTGTTAGTTTGTTTGTTCTGTATATACGTATTGTGGGCTGGTATTACAGCTATCGAATATGGCTTTGTGCAAGTGGGGCTTTAAAATTAGTTAAGCCCGAACAGAAGCCGATTGAAAAATAAATGTACAAATTTATTACCGAAGAACATTAGGGAACGTCAAGCCGAAACCGAAGCCGAGTAAAGAACCGCTGCTCATTGTTACATTGTAAAACCCCACTTACACAGTTCGTGTTAGGCGAAGATTTATTTTTTCGAATCGTTTCTTAATTCTTGAATTTTTTCAACTGTCAATTTTGTTATTTTGCTAATTGTTAAATTGTCAAATGCTTCACTTATACAATTCAATGCAATTTCAATAGTTTTTCGTTCTTCTACTTTAAATTCTGCTTCTGTTTGAAATGAAAAAATTTCGCTTGCTTTTAAATGCAAGCTGTCTAAGTAGCGATTGTAGCCATATTCATCTTCTTTTTTAAGTCTCATAATGTCTAGAACTTCTCCTGCCTCTTTTAGCCCTTTAGCTTTGAACTCATCCTTAACTTCGCTATTTTTAAGAAAATAAATCCATTCGTCCAATGTATCTTTAGCATTATCGTTGAATTGATTGACTTTCAATAAATAAAATTCGGGGAAAACGTCTGATACATTTTCTTTTAGAAATGTATTTTTCTGCCTGTCTGAAAGTCCTAATAAATCTTTTTGGTGAAGTCCAATAAAGTCAGTTTTACCCTTGTAAATATAATCTTGCCCATGTCCAAGGTCAAAGTAAACTATGTTGATAGAAATTACTTTTTTAATTTCAGCATATTTCTGTCCAAGCTTTAAGTTTTCTGTAATGCTTTTCGAAACTCCGTAAGCCATTCTATGAAAATAGTCAATTTCATAAGTGCTTTGGATTTCAATAATTATTAGTTCGTTTTTAGAATTTTTGGTTAAAATATCAACTCTATTAAATTTATCATCGTCTGTTTCTTGGTTGCTTTTACTTTCAAGAATTTGTTCGATTTTGATATTTTCGAACATAAGTTCGCTCAAAAATCCTTCCAAGACTACAAAGTTGGCTTTATTTCTCAAAAGTCTCTTAATTGCCCAATCAAATCGTATTAATTTCTTACTCATTTCATTTTAGAATTGTCTAAGCAAATTTACAATTTTACTCTTCACATTGGGTGTAATTGTTGATTTAAGTGGGTCGCTCAAAATTTTCGCATAACGAACAGGGCAGGTAGGGAAATAGAATTCCGTCTGCCCGTAACCGCTGCCGATTTTAAAAATAAAAGATAACAACTAATAGCCAAATTGAAATACTTCTGCCCGAACCAAAGCACAATAAAGTTACAAATGCCCATTGTTACTACTTTCGCCCAACCATTGGCAACACCCATGTTATGTGCAGTATTATTTCTTGTCGTCTAGTTTCTTTAGTAATTCTTGTATTATTCTCTCTTTTTCGTCAAGCGCCTTGTCTTTTTCGTCAATTGCTTTGTCTTTATTACTAATTAAAGCCATTAGTTCTTTTTCCTTGTCTTCAAACATTGCATTTACAGTTCTCCAAGCCTCTTGTTCAGTTTCAATTTTCTTTCGTTCTTCAGGGTTTGTTCCTGAAAAGTGTAAAATTTCTGTTGTTATTTTTATGTCTTCTGAATCTAATTCGTGAGTAAATTCCTTAGTTATTTTTTTGTCATCTATAAAATGTTGTTGTTCAAAGATGCTTAATAGTTTTTCTAATTTTGTTGAATAACTATTTGTAATTCTGTCAACTTGAACGATGAAACTGTCGTGAGTTAATTTTTC
>JAYUJS010000358.1:0-7786 GCA_043765095.1 Ferruginibacter sp. | reverse complement strand
CAAAATCAAATCCTTCAAAGAATTTTTTCATGTCTGCATCCACACTTTCGGGGTTGGCCACAAAATCGTTGTATAGGTTTTCTATGTAAGATGGATGAGCGTTGGTGATGTATTGAAAATCCTTCATATTGATTTTAGTATTGAGTATTAGTACTTAGTATTGAGAATGCGTCTCTGTTTCTTTGAATATTTTATTTTTCTCTAACCGTTTTAAAAGCCGTTCGTTGGACAAGAACGGCGGCGTACCGCCATGGTTCGTGCCCAACGAACCATTTCTTTATTTTTATTTTTATATTTAATTAAATAAGTAATAAATTATTGCTTTGCCATAGTTTGTATCATACGAACCATAATTTTATTCAAGACAACCCAAAAATCAATAATAATGCCACAAACTATCTTCATTTTGCTGCAAATATCGGCTTTTAAAGCCTTAAAAAAAGCAGTGTTTTACTTAAATTAAACAAAAATTAGCTTTAAACTAAAATATTGTTAGTCTAGTTGATGATAATATAAAAAATAATCCTACATTTGCACTCCAAAAATAAGAATAATGGCAAATCACGCAGCAACCAAGAAAGATGTAAGACAAAGTGCGAAACGCAATGCACGTAATCGTTACTACGGTAAAACTACACGTAATGCAATTCGTGACATTAAAGCAATAGACGAAAAAGCAACAGCTACAACAAAACAACCTTCAGTAGAAGCTATGATTGACAAATTAGCACAGCGTGGAACCATACACAAAAACAAAGCTGCTAACTTAAAAAGCAAATTAGCAAAGAGAATTAACGCATTAGCAAAATAATTTTCAATTTTAATATATTTAGCGAAAGCCCGTAATAGAAATATTTACGGGTTTTTTGTTGGTATTTAGCTAATATAGGTCGTTACATTTTATTGTATTTTTACACTATAAAAAATAAAATTTATGAAGAAACTTTACTCCCTACTCGTATTTACTATTTTGTTTTCACTTTTAGCATTGAGCCAAGGTACTGAGAGTTTTACAAATATGCCTGTATCATCAAGTTCTTATGCTTTAAGAACATGGGCGGGTGATGGAGGTATAAATTGGTCAGCAGGTAATTCTAGAACAGATGGCCCTACAGCATCAAGTGCAATAACTGGAATGAATAGCAGGTTTATTATAATGAGTAATACAACGGGTATTCTTTCTGCTACAATACCTAATGGAATTGGTACGTTAAGTTTCTTGTATGCAAAAGCATTTACATCTGCTAGTAATATACCAACATTTGGCGTTTTTATTAATGGGGCTCAAGTAGGTACTAATACCACTGCTTCTTCTAATGCAGCACAAACAGCAAATTTTACTGTAAATACATCTGGCAATGTTACTTTAGAGATTAAGCAATTAACAGCTAATACAAGTGGGCGATTAGGTTTAGATGATATAACTTGGACAAGCTACTCTAGTGGTGCAGATATTACCCCACCACTTATTTCTACATTTACACCTTTAGATAATGCAATAAATATTTCCATAAACACAAATTTACAAATTGTATTTAACGAACCAATAGTAAAAGGAACAGGTAATATTTTAATAAAGAAAATATCTGATAATTCAATTGTACAAACTATTGATGTAAACACATCTGCAGTTACCGTAGCTGGAAGCAATGCTACAATTACAATAAATCCATTATTAACTTCTACGGACTATTATGTTGAAATTTCTGCTGGCACATTTACAGATATTGCTTTAAACAATTTTTTAGGAATTGCAGGAAATTCTACATGGAATTTTACAACAGCCGCAGCTCCAGCTGCAGGTATCATAAACAACAATTACAGTTTTACAAATTGTGCTACTACTTTTTTAAGTGAAGGGTGGAGTCAATATAGTACTACGGGTGCACAGGTTTGGGGATGTGCTACACCAGGAAGAACTGCTGCACCAGACAATGGCATACAAATGAATGCATTTGTTGCATCTGGTAATAATCCTTTAAATGAAGACTGGCTTTTTGGTCCTGTATTTGATTTGAGTGCAGTAAGTTTACCTACATTAAAATTTTATTCTAAAGGCGATTTTATAGGCAATTCACTTCAATTAAAAATATCCAATAATTATACCGCTGGTACAAATCCTAATACTGCTATATGGACAAATTTAACGGGGAACTTTCCTGCAAACGTAGCAGCACAAGGCGTTTGGACATTATCTGACAATATTGATTTATCTGCATTTAATACAACTGGTGTTACCATTGCATGGGTTTACATAAACCCAACAACAGCTAACTCATCTAGATGGACAATAGATGATGTGACGGTTTACCCAAACATTGTTTTGCAACCTTGTATAGAGCCTATTGACCAACCTACTAATCTTGTATTGAATGCAACTGCAAATTCTGTAGCAGGAACATTTACTGAAATACCTGCACCTACATCTGTACAAAATTATTTAGTAGTAAGAAGCTTAACCACACCGCTTACACAATTACCAGTAGATGCTACAAATCATACAACAGGTCAAATTATAGGCGGTGGAAACGGGACAGTAATTGGCATATCTGCGAATGGAACTTTTACAGATAATAATGTAACTCCAACTACACAATATTATTATTTCATTTTTGCAATGGAAGACCAAAGTTGCACGGGTGGACCAAATTATAATCAATTGTTACCACTAACATTGGGAGTACTAACGCCTGCATTAGCACCGTGCACAACGCCTACAGTTCCAACAGCACTTGTACTTATGCCTGCCAACACAAGCATTTCTGGATCATTTACAGGAAGTGGTGCAAGTAAGTATTTGGTAGTAAGAAGTACTACAGTTCCACCACTTGGCGCAACAGCAATTGATGGTACATATTATACCGTTGGGCAAATTTTTGGTAACGGAACTGTTGTAAGTATTGGTACAAGCACAACTTTTGTTGCCACAGGTTTAACTGTAGCTACGTCATATTACTTCTATGTATTCGCATTAAATGATGCATGTACAGGAGCTCCCTTTTACAGCACAACTTCATTAGATGGAACAACAACCACAACTAATGCTGCTACAGGAATTCCAACTGGTTATTATAATGCAGCGGCAAGTTTAACTTGCCAGCCTTTAAAAACAGCATTGAAGAATATTATTATCAGTGGTTCACAAGTTTTGGGATATACACCTGGCATTTGGAATATTTATCAATTTTCCGACATGCATAGAAACGATGCTAATACAGCTGATATTATTTGGGATATGTACAGCGATAATCCAACTGGACCTGAACCTTATGTTTTTAAATACGGGCCTTCGTCATCTGGCGGAAACCAATGTGGTACTTATGCAAATGAAGGGGATTGTTACAATAGAGAACACAGCACACCTCAATCGTGGTTTGGAAGTATAAACCCAATGGTGTCTGATGCACATCATATTTTTGCAACGGATGGAAAAGTAAATGGTATTAGAAGTAATTATCCTTATGGTGAAGTTAGTTCAGCAAGTTATACTTCGCAAAATGGTGGCAAACTTGGCACAGGAAATAATTTTGGATATACGGCAACAGTATTTGAGCCAATAAATGCTTATAAAGGAGATTTTGCTAGGGCAGGTTTATACATGATTACTCGCTATGAAGATGAGGTTATTTCTCAAAATTGGAGTAGCCAAGGCACAGGCAATACGGTTTTTTTAAGTTCTACAGATGAACCAGATGCAGCTAAAAGAAGATTACAGATGTATGAAGCCTATTATTTAAAAACATTAATTAAATGGCATAACCAAGACCCTGTAAGTCAAAAAGAAATAGATAGAAATAATGCTATTTATTATACAGCGGTAAACACTGTACCTGTGGCCCAAGGCAATAGAAATCCATTTGTAGACCATCCAGAATATGTATTAGCAATGTTTCAATGTACAGGTTTATTGCCTGTAACCTTACTCGATTTTACCGCACAAAAAAATAAAGAAACAGTATTATTAAAATGGTATGCTACTTATGAAGCACAGTTTAATAAATATGAAATAGAAAGAAGTACTGATGGTAGAATTTTTAACAAAATAGGAGAAGTTGCAGGAAGAAATTTAAGCAATTATGATTTTACTGATATTGACTTACCTAGAGCTAGTGTAGTGTATTATAAATTAAAAATGATAGACCAAGATGGCAAGTTTGAAAACAGTAAAATTGTAGCTATTAAATTAAACAACAATTTATCTAATGCTTTGGTATATCCAAACCCTACTGCCGATGCACTAAACATAAAACTTTACCAAGTATTACAAGCCAATAGCACTTTGCAAGTATTAGACGTAACAGGTAGAATAGTAAAACAACTAACGATTAATTTTAACACAGTAAATATAAATCTTGATGTAAACAGTTTTACTACAGGTAGATATTTTGTAAAAATTGTAAACGACAAACAAATAATAAATGAATCTTTTGTAATAATGAAATAAAAGAATACTATTTTAAACAGAAGCCCTGCAAATTTTGTGGGGCTTTTGGTATTATAAAATTTTATCAAAATAAAATATTAGGGATATAAACAATAATTTTAATACCACAGTTAGGTGTAAACAATGAAGATGTAGGTAAAGTAAATTTTGGGGATAGTAAAAAAGAGTTATTAAAAATATGGGGGGAAATGATGATGAAAGAGATGAGCGCCGCCTAAGATTTTTTAAATACGGTTTCTTTGTCGATTTAAAAAAAGAAGACGACAGTTTTGAAGCCGTAAAATTTTGGAATAATTATGATAAAAATGTATGCGAAGTTTTTATTTATGAAAAAGAAGTTTTGCAAGGCAATGCACAAGCAATAAAGAAAATCCTAAAAGAAAAAAATAATGGCAAAGACCCCAATGATGGTTGGTATGTAAATATTGATGTAATTTATAGCGGAGGTAATCCTAAAAGTGTAGAAGATATTATTGAAGAAATAAAAGCAGAAGGACTGTTTAATGGTGAATATAAAATAGCTTGTTGTAAAATTTGGAAAATGCAAAACACTTTACATCATTTGGTATTGGGTATAATGGCTATTGCAAAGATGGATTGGCAATCTTGGAAAAAATAATGAATAGTACAAATTAGGGAATAAAAAAGGTAGTCTAATAAAAAATACAAAATAAACATTGCATTATAAGCCGCTCAAACTATACTTTTTTATATAGTTTGAGCGGCTTATAAGAATAGTTTTTAAAATTTAAATAAATATAAAATAGCTATATAACCCGCTCAAACTATGTATATTTGTATACTTTAAGCGGCTTATATGATACAAAATATAATTGGAAGAGATTGGCATATTCAAGAAATGAATGACGCCTTGACTACAAAAAAGCCAGAGTTTATGGCACTTACAGGCAGAAGACGTGTAGGAAAAACATACCTCATAAGTCAGGTTTATGGCAATCACATAGATTATGAATTGACAGGATTACATAAAGGAACTAAAAAAGAACAAATAGAGAATTTTATTATGATGATGGAAGCATATCTTCCTAGTAAAATAAAAAATAAAAAACCTACAACTTGGCTAAGTGCTTTTAAATTGTTGGGGGAGGCATTAGATAAAAAAAAGAAAAAATCTAAAATTGTCATCTTTATAGATGAACTTCCTTGGGTGGCTACAAAGCGCTCTGGATTTTTAACAGCACTCAGTTGGTTTTGGAATTCGTGGGCGGTAAAAAAAAATGCCCTCGTTATTATTTGTGGCTCAGCCGCATCGTGGATGATAGATAATGTAATAGGTGATAAAGGCGGCTTGCATAATAGAGTAACAAGATTATTAAAACTAGCTCCCTTTAGTTTATTTGAAACAGAAGCTTTTCTTACTTCAAAAAATATAAAACTAAATAGATACCAAATTGCACAGCTATACATGACCATGGGTGGTATACCAATGTATTTAGATATGGTTAAGAAAAATCTTTCTGCTATACAAAATATACAAGCTTTGTGTTTTAATGTAGAGGGGTTTTTAAAAACAGAATTTGATAGGCTTTTTTCTTCTTTGTTTGATAATTATGAAACACATGTAAACATTGTAGAAACTTTAGCAAAGAAAAAAATGGGAATGACAAGGCAAGAACTTGTAGAAAAATCTAAAATGACTAATGGAGGTATGCTTACTAAAGTTTTAAAAGAATTAAAACACTCTGGATTTGTAGAGGAATATGGCTGCTTAGGTAAAATAGAGAAAGACAGTTTATTTAGATTAGTAGACGCCTACTCATTGTTTTATTTGACCTACATACAAAAACTAACAAAAACTGCTAATTATACCTTCACAAATTTTAATGACTTACCATCTTGGAAAACATGGACAGGGTATGCATTTGAAAATGTATGTTTCGCACATATATATCAAATAAAAAAAGCATTGTCTATAAATGGAATTTCATCATCCATAGCATCCTTTATTGCAAAACCTAAAGATGGACTTGCGGGCACGCAAATAGATTTATTAATAGATAGAAATGATAATTGTATGAATGTATGTGAAATGAAATATGCTAGCAATACTTATTCAATAACAAAAGTAGATATCAAAAGCATAGAAACTAAAAAACAAGTATTAACTTATCATACCAAAACGAAGAAACATTTGTTTACAACTTTGGTTACAACCCACGCTGTTACTAATAATGAATACAAATTAAATGATATCAATCAAGTAGTTTTACTAGATGATTTATTTAAAAAAGAGGTATAATTTAAAAAACGATACTTTATATAATCCGCTCAAAGTATGTAAAAAAGTATAGTTTGAGCGGATTATAGCAACCTTTATATTTAACTACAACAATACAATTCGAACCTAATTTTGTTCATTTTATATCTCCAAAAAAAAGTAAAAAACATATCTTATTACAAACCAGTTTCTCCACTCCTGATTGCTTTCTTCTTTCCTTTGTTTTTCTTTTCCCATTCAAGCATTTCAGGAGTTTTGGCTACTACTTTTTTTACCCCGCTTAAACTCTTTCCGCCTGATACATCTGTTTTAAGAGTATTAGGTAATACAAGATTATTACCTCGCCACTCTTCGGTTTTTAAAAGCTTACCTGTTACTGGTTCATAATACTTCCATATTCCATGCTTCACACTATATTGTGCAGCTTTTACTATTTTGTAATCTATAATTTCATTGCTACCTGTGCCATATACTGCAATTGTATCAAAAGGTGCATCTGGGTTGTACCCCTTCCAGTTTTCTTCTCTTATCAGTTCTCCAAGGGGTGAATAATATTGTTGCAAACCATCTTTTCCCCCATGTAAATATGTTTCAAAACCTACAGGATCGCCTTGCAAATTATACCTACGCCAAATACCTTCTTTAGTATCATCCTTAAACCTACCTTCTTCTTCAAAACCTGACTCCCCTCTCAATTCTTCTGTTCTTAAAACCCATTTACCTTCTTTAAAGTTTTTTTTATCTACTTTATTAATGGTATCGCCACGCTCGCTTATTTTAAACGATTTTAGTTGTGCAATAGCTGGCTGCAAAAAAATGATACTTATGCAAAAAAATGTGGTTAAAAGAATTTTCATATCTGTATAATTTAATATTTCAAATTTACTACAATGTAGAGCAGATAAATGTTAATTTAATAAATATTTCACAATGGCAACAATAGTAAATTTTATAGCTATAATTTTTAAAATAAAAAACTTGTAATAAAAGTAATCTCTAAATTTTTTATAGGTATATACGTTTAGGTCGCCCATTAAACTTAAAATGTCTACCTTGGCTAAATGGATAAAAAGTTTAGCTTTGTTGGTGTGAATTCAATAAAA
>JAYUJS010000357.1:0-2872 GCA_043765095.1 Ferruginibacter sp. | reverse complement strand
CCGAAAAAACAAATCAAAATTTAGTTGCAAAAAAGCAAAACTAATTTGTTATTAAATTAATTTTTGCATAATAGTATGGAAAAATTATGATTGAAGCATCTACCTAAAAACAACTTCCATATCTCTTAAATGCCATTGCAACACCACGATAAAGATGATAAAGAATTGCTGCTATGCTTTTATAAAGATAGTAATAATGAGTGGCTAGGTATATTGCTACAACGCTATACTGGCTTGCTCTTTGGAGTAAGTATGAAGTATCTTAAAAACGAAGAAAATGCTAAGGATGCAGTACAACAAATATTTTTGAAGGTCATAAATGAGCTACAAAAATATAAGGTAGATTATTTTAAAAGTTGGTTATACATGATAGCCAAAAACCATTGCTTAATGCAGCTAAGAGGCAAAGGAACTATAACTGACGAAATAAATGATAACAGTTTGCAATCAGCAGACGAAAGTGAAGCAAAAGAAACATATATAAAAAAAGAAACTTCACTCACACAGTTAGAGGAAGCACTTACTTTACTAAACGATGAACAACGTATTTGTATAACTTTATTTTATTTGCACAAAAAATCTTACCAAGAAATAGTTGTACAAACAAGCTATACAATATTGCAAGTAAAGAGTAGCATACAAAATGGCAAGCGAAACCTTAAAATACAAATGGAAAGAATGACTAGTAATGAGCAATGAGTTAAATAACATATTACCAAATGATGCGAAAAAACAAAAAGGCTTGCATACATTAAGCAAAGATTTATTTGCTGATGAGGAAGATAACTTTGAGCAAGATGCGCAAGAAGGATTGCAACAAATGCCGAATGAAAAAGTAACTAGCATTGTAGATACTTTGAATGCTGACCTGTATAAAAAAATACAAAAAAATAAAAAGCGAAAAAGGAAAGGCATACCAGACCAACAAAGTACTTATATTATTATCATTACTATTTTATTGCTTGCAGTAATTGCTTACATTGTTATAAAAAAGTTTCTGTAAATATTCGCCACAGGCGAATGGTTACAAAGGATCTACATCCGTAACCACCTGCACACTTTTAAACTTCTGTTCCCCAGCCAATAAATTTATATGATTTCGAATTACCTTTCTGTAATTACCACTCATGCCAGCCTCTTTTGGTAGTTTTATCATTATCTCCATTAGGTACATATTGCGAAGCCGCCCCACCACTGGTGCAGCAGGGTCAGTTATAAATTGTTTTAAATCTTGCCCTAGTAGTGCTACCAATTTGTGTGATGCTGCTTCAACAGTGTTTTTGTCTCTATGCTTCATTGTTATCATTACCATGCGGCTAAATGGGGGGTAGAAAAACTCTTTGCGTTTGTCTATTTCAAAATCGTAAAATTGTTTGTAATCGTGCTGTTGTACGAGCAGTAAAATGGGATGCTTTACATTCATAGCTTGTATCATTACTTTGCCTTGCTCATGTTTTCTACCAGCTCTACCACTTACTTGCTCCATCAGTTGAAACGCTCTTTCGTTTGCTCTAAAATCTGCAAAACTCAGCAGCCCATCTGCGTCTAACACGCCTACCAAATTTACTTTATCAAAGTCCAAACCTTTTACTACCATTTGAGTACCCACTAAAATATCTAACCTATGTTGCTCAAATAAATGAATAAGATTGTCGTGTGCCGTTTTTCCACGTACACTATCCACATCCATACGAGCAACACGAAATTTTGCAAAATCATTTTCTAATTGTTCTTCAATTTTTTCTGTACCAAAGTTTTTTTCTAACCATACATTAGTACCGCATGCAGGGCAGGTAACTAGTTTAGGATATGTGCTACCGCAATAATGGCAATGCAATTTATTGCTAAACTTATGTAGCGTAAGCGATACATCGCAATGCGTACATTGAGGTATATGCCCACATGCACCACATATTGAGTAAGGATTGTAGCCTCTTCTATTTTGAAACAATATCACTTGCTTATCTGCCTCCACCGTTTTTTGTATGGCCTCTTTAAGCTGTGGGCTTATCATTACCTTGCCTTTTTCTTTTTTTACAACTTGTGTTGTATTTATTATTTCTATAGCAGGTAATTTTATTCCACCAAAGCGTTCGTTCAACTCTACCAAACCATATTTTTTTTGTTTGGCATTGTAATATGTTTCAAGCGATGGTGTAGCACTACCCAGTAATATTTTTGCATTAAATAGTGAGCCATAAAAAATAGCTGCATCTCTTGCATTGTAGCGTGGTGCTGGGTCTTGTTGTTTGTAAGATGGGTCATGCTCTTCATCCACTATCACTAAGCCCAACTCTTTAAAAGGCAAAAACAAAGCACTTCTTGCACCGAGTACAATTTTTATTTCGCCCGTTCGTATTTTATTCCAAAGTTCTACACGCTCTTGGTTATTAAACTTTGAATGATAGATGGCGATATTGCCGCCAAAATGTTTTTGCAAGCGGCGAATAATTTGTGCCGTTAAAGCAATCTCTGGTAGCAAGTATAATACTTGCTTACCTTGTGTAAAATATCCTTGTATTAGTTTGATATAAATTTGTGTTTTGCCGCTGCTTGTTACACCATGTAGTAAGCAAACATTTTTTTCTGTAAACACTTGTCGCACTTCTGCAAGAGAATTTGTTTGTGCTTGACTTAAAGTAAAATCTATCTCTACAGATTTTGGTAATGATTTTATCCTATCAATGCTTCTTTTTTCTACAATTAAAATATTTTTATCTACCAAAGCCTTTATTTGGGAAAGGGTAGCGCCACTTTTTTTTAAAAGTGCTGTTTGGGAAACCTCTCCTTCTGTTTTATTCAAATACAAAAATGCCAGTAGCAATTCCATTTGCTTGGGTGCACCTTTCCATTCGTTTAGCAAAGGTGCAAG
>JAYUJS010000356.1:0-2876 GCA_043765095.1 Ferruginibacter sp. | reverse complement strand
TTTCAAAATCTTTCTACATCTGCTACAGGTAGCATCACAAATTGGCAATGGGATTTTGGAGCTGGGGGCGTTAATGGAAATTTTCCAACACCAAGTTTTAGTTATGCCAACGCAGGGCTATACCAAGTTTCTCTCATTGTAAAAAATAATTGGGGCTGCGTAAGTGGTGCACAAACAAAGCCACAATACATAAAAGTTTTTCCTCCTCCTACAGCAAATTTTACAGTAAACCCAAGCTTTACTTGTACCAATTCTTTTACAGCAGTTTTTACTAATAATACAACTGGTGGCGATATATTTAGAAATAAGTATGAATGGGACTTTGGAGATGGAAGCCCAATAGAAACTACTACAAATGCTACACATTTATATATTGGTACAGGCAACTATACAGCCACTCTAAAAGTAAAACTTAGTAATAATTGTGTAAGCATCTATACCTACCCAATTTATGTTGGTAAACCAACTGGTACAATTACCACATTTCCTAATGAAGTTTGCCAAAATAATGCCATTAATTTTATAGGTACAGGAAGCCCAAATACGTATTATTTACGATGGTATTTTTCTGATGATGCACAAACACAATATTATGGAAATGTTAGTCACACATTTTTAACTTCTGGTACTTTTGAACTTTTACTAATTGCAAGAAACTATGCAGGCTGCGAAGACACCGTTCGGAGAAATGTGATAGTAAAGGCTGGACCTCAAATAGCCTTCACAGCTAACTTGCCGAATGCTAATTGTAAACCTCATACTGTAATATTTACAAATAATACAATTGGAGCAAATTTAAAATTTGCATGGAACTATGGGGATGGAAGCCCAATAGATACTATCAATGGTCAAGGCAGCGCTACACATACATACACAAATTTTGGGTATTATACTGTTACACTTTATGCAAAAGATACAAGTGTGGGTACTGGTTGCTTTGCATACAATGCATTTAATTATATAAAAATTTTACAACCTTCTGTTATATTATTTGCAGTACCCCCATCAGGTTGCTTGCCACTCCCAGTATTATTTAGTTTAACAACTAGTAGTGTTATTGTACCAATATTAAGTTACGATTGGAACTTTGGAGATGGAAGTCCAGTTGAAAATACTATATCCCCCACAAACAGCCATGTGTACAATACTGCAGGTAGTTTTTCCGCAACGGTAACTATGAATATGCAAGGCGGTTGTAGCTATACATCTGCTGTAAAAATAATTACAGTAGATGCTATTTGTGATGATGATGGTAGTGGTGGCGGAGGCGCAGGTGGCGGTGGATTTACCATTGGCAAAACTTGTGCTGATAAATACACAATATTATTTACAGATACCGTCTCCAATAGTACCGTACAAGCATGGAACTTTGGGGATGGAATGATTTTAACCATAGGAGTTTTAAACCCTATAAGCCATACTTATACTGGGCCTCAAAAAATATATACTGTAGTTGTAACAAGAAAAAATGCAATAACAAATGTAATATCTACTGGCACAAAAAGAATTAAAATTATAGATGAAAAAGCAAATTTTATTCCTACCATTTTTGATATATGCAAAGATAAAAACGTGCAGTTTAAGACCATTGGCATAGACTCTTCTTTAATAAAAAAATACACTTGGGATTTTGGTGATGGCAACCCTAGATTTGTAATTAATAACGCAAATTATTTTATAAATTACGGTTTGTACTTAAATGGAAATACAAATCACACTTACACAACCAACGGAACATTTTTTGTAAAATTATTTATTGAAGATAAATTAGGTTGCCTTGATTCATTTTTGTACCCTGTACCAATTGTGGTAGCTGGCCCTATTGCAAAATTTGTAGCAACACCATTTACAAGTTGTACATCCCCATTATTAACCAACATCACAAGCACATCAATACAAAACGGCACTACCCCTATAACCGAGTGGCAATGGACTTATGGTGATGGCACTCCCCTACTTACAACTACGGTAGATTCTGTACTTCACCATAATTATACTGGCGCAACCCCTGCTAGTTTTTATACATTAAAGTTAAAAATAAAAGATGCCATAGGCTGCGAAGCAGATACAACTGCAACGAATTATGTAAGGCTATACAAACCAAAAGCAGATTTTTTTAGCTACAATACTTTGCAATGCGGTAATTATCAAATTTTATTATATGGTTATATTTCTCAGGCTGTAAACCCCACCTACCAGTGGATTTTTGGAGATGGTAGCGTATCATTACCTAGCACAAATTACTATGTGTATCACACATACGCAACAGAAGGAAACTATGATATAAAATTACTAATAACTGATGAAAATGGCTGCAAGGATAGCATTACTAGATTAGCATATATAAATATTGTAAAACCAGTTGCAGATTTTAAAATAAATGATACACTACAATGTGCACCTGCCTCTATTACTTTTTCAGATAGTTCAAAGTTTGCTACAACATATTTATGGGATTTTGGTGATGGAAGTGGGCCATCTACTGCACAAAACCCTGCACCACATATTTATGGAGTGCCAGGTTTTTATGATGTAAAACTTTCCATAACTGGGCCAAATGGTTGTACAAGTTTTAAAATAAAAAGAATTAGAGTTCGTGGTCCAATAGGAACTTTAGTAATAGGAACAAGCCAAGGCTGTAAACCTTACACACTACCACTAAGCATAACCAATGGAAGTTTTATAAGTACCTATTCATGGGACTTTGGTGATGGAACACCCGTAATACCAAGCAATACAGCCACAAGCATCTATCATGTTTATAATTTTGCCGGAAAATATTTACCAAATATTATTTTAACTAGCCCAGAAGGATGCCCATTTAATTTGAAGGCAACCGACTCGGTAATTGTAGATTCATTGAAAGCAAAATTTAC
>JAYUJS010000355.1:0-2888 GCA_043765095.1 Ferruginibacter sp. | reverse complement strand
CATCGTACTTAGAAGAAAAATGCCCAATAATTAGTTTTTTTGCAGCAGCTAGTTTTGCAATATTTCCAGCTTGTATAGTAGTACTGTGATGACGCTCTGCTGCTCTTTGGTCAAGGTCTTTTAAGTAAGTAGTTTCATGGTAAAGTAAGTCTACAGCTTTTATTTTATCTACAATGCTTTCATCATATAAAGTATCTGCACAGTACGCATACGATTTTGCACTATCAGCAGCTATAGTTACATCAGCATTATTAATGATTGTACCTTTTTTAGTGGTGTAATCTTTTCCTTTTTGTAATTCCTTATAATAAACTTCTGGTATTTCATAAGCCTTCACAAGCTCAGGTACAATTTTTCTAGGATTTTTTATTTCGGTAAATTTAAAACCATAGCATTCTATTCTATGGTTCACTTTAAAGGCTGTAACAGTAAGTTTTTTATCGTTTGCTATTTCGCCTTCTTCTTTTACTATGTGAAAATAAATTTTGTAAGGTAGTCTTGTAGTTGCAGCATCAAGGTGTATTTGTATAATTGCCTCAAGCATTCCTGGGCCATATATATGTAAATCGTTTTCTCTTCCACTAAGTGCCATACTAGTTACCAAACCTATCAAGCCAAAATAATGGTCGCCATGCAAGTGAGAAATAAAGATTTTATTTATTTTACTTTTTTTTATTTTATACTTTGAAAGTTGCACTTGTGTTCCTTCTCCACAGTCTATTAAATAATTTTCATCTTGGGTTTGCAATATCTGAGCAGTAGGGTTGCGCCCATGTGCAGGTATAGCAGAGTTGTTTCCTAAAATTGTAAGTGCTAGCAAAATTTTTTTTTATAAGACGATTATTTGTATAAAATTGCTGCTTTACAACCAAAATAAAAAATAAATAATTAGAAATAATATTGCATGCGCTTTGTAATATCTTTTAGCATAGCATATTTTTCAGTTATATATGGTATTGTATCTAGGCCAGCAGTAAATTTTAATATGTAAAAATAAAAGCTTATAATTTGCCCAGCATTTAAAAATTCATTGTTATACCGAGTACTTATTAGTAAAGCGCATCCTAATAAAATCATAACCAATATTTCCATAATACCAAAATTAAAAGCCTGTTGGTCAGATATTTTTATATGCCATTTTTGTAATAAATTATAATGCGTTTTTATTTTTGTTTCATTATATGTTGCAATAATATCTACTTGCTTTTCTAGCTCATCATTTTTTTGCTGAGTAAGTATGCCCATTTTTTTACCATAATATTTACTTAAAAATAATACAGGTGCTAATATAATTATGCAAATAAATATAACTCTTTTATCATAAAAATATATTAAAAATAATGACCCAAAAATATTGTAAAACGCTTCTAATATAAAAATTAAATCAAACTCTAAAAAGTCTGTATAATCCCTCGAAAGTGTGGAAATGGCACTAAGTTTTGATACATTCCTGTCTTCTTTTTTTCTGCTTAAAAACTGAGTGATAATTTTATTGTATATGCTTGTGTAAGTACGAGTATCATAACGCATACGTAGCATGCCTACTACTACCCATGCTAAGTGCGCAAGTAAAAATACAACCAACATTTTATAGCCTCCTTTTATTAAATCATTCACTGCTTCTCCCAAAAAATAGGGCTTAAGCAAAGCGCCTATCATTTCTAGGCTAAATAAAAAATAGGTTATGATTAATTTCTTTTTATTATCAACAACAATTTGCTTTATTAAACCCTGTTCTTTCATCTTAAATATAATTTTTAATGCAGTGGGTATAATACCCACAGCGGAGTGAAGCCATGGCGGGTGCCTACCTGTCTGGTAGGTAAGGTCTCACCAGCCTCATCATAAACTTTCTCTAAAGGTTACGCTATTATTTTTTGTGCCTTTTATTGTGCCTCTGCATTTAACACTACCACAATTGCACGTAAAAGAATTTATATTTTCATCTAAAAATTCTGCATAGTCCAAACTAAGTTCTTCTCCAATTGTTATTGGTTTAATAGCTACCACATTTAAACCTTTGTATGCAGTATTTACTTTGCAGGAGTGGTTTTGTGGTGCCCAGTTTTCAGCATTATCATCCCATAAAATGTATACTTCATTGCTTATGGGGTAAGCGTAATGTTTAAAATTATTTTTCTCTTCTGCATTCCAATTTTGTGTTACATAATTTTTGGTAACAATACGTTGTGCTTTTTCTTCCCCTCTAAAAATTATCTCATCTTTTGCAATATCTTTTGTAGCAAAGATGCCATAGCCCTTTACTGCATTGCCTTTTATTACATAATTTTTTTGTTTTCTTGTATGCCTTGCTATCCCTTCATTTATTATTTTTTGTAAAAATTTTGCTTTGCCAGCTTCTTCATTTTGTAAAATATAATCAGCAGAGCCTTCGTAACCATTGTCATAAAAAACGGAACATGTAAAATTTATTTCTAAAAAAAATATTTCTCCAGCATCATTTACCCTAAAGTCCAACCTTGCATATCCTACACCTGCAAAGGCAGTAAATATTTTTTGCGCACCATCTTTTAAAGCATTTGCAAGTGCTTCTTCTTCGCAAGGTTTATTTACATCTGTATACAGTGCAGATGTTTTGTGAGCATACGTTTTAAAAGTAATATCATTTGGAAAAACATATTCTACTGGTTTGTATGCTACGCAAGTTTTACCATCAGTATTGGCAGCAACTAATACCGTAAATTCTCTACCTGCAATATATTCTTCTACCAATATTTCATCATATTCATTTTGTAGTGCAGTTATTTTTTTATGTAAATCACTTTCATTAATAACTAATGATTGTTCATCTATACCTAAGCTATCACCCGCTTTTGCAGGCTTTACAAATAAAGGGAATTGTAAATTTCCAATATTTATTTTTTCTC
>JAYUJS010000354.1:0-2891 GCA_043765095.1 Ferruginibacter sp. | reverse complement strand
AAATTTCATAAACTATCAATTCATCATTAGAACATTTACACTCCTTTGCAAAATATTAAAAGCAATTTCTGCCATCAAATTTTCTTTATCAAGCGTAGGATTTACCTCCGTTATTTCAAAGCAACATACTTTTCTATTTTGCATAAATTTGCTAATTAAATCTTCGGCTTCACGTTCTTTAAGCCCATTACTTACGGGTGTTCCTGTTCCTCTGCTTATTACTGAGTCAAGGCTATCTACATCAAAGCTTACATATATATCTGTACAATCACTTAAGTGGCGTAGTGCTTTTCTGGTTATATTTTCTGCACCATTTCTTCTTACCTCTGCAGTTGTTATTACTTTCATACCATACTTTTCTATCAGGTGTTTTTCTTCTTTTTCATAATCACGAAGGGCTATAAAAACAATATCCTCTGGCAATACTTTTTGAGGTATTTTTCCTATTGTTTTTAATTGATTCCAAATTGCAATTGTTTTATCATCTACAACGTGTGCACTATTTTCTTCATTATCTTCTGCAATGGCGGTAGATAAAGGCATACCGTGCATATTGCCAGATGGAGTGGTGTAGGGCGTATGTAAATCAGCATGAGCATCTATCCATATTACACCCAGTTTACTTTTTGGCTTAGCCATTTTTATACCCGCAATAGTACCCCCAGCATTGCTATGGTCTCCACTTAAAACTACAGGAAAAAAATTGGCTTTCATACTTTCACAAACAGCCTTGCTTATACGTTCATACATGTTATATACACCATTTATACGCTTTGCATAAGGAGATTTTATAGGTTCAAAAAGTAAGTTATTTTCAACTTCTATTTTTTCTGATGGAAAATGAATAAAAAAATTACTCATAAAATCAAGCGCAGCAATTTTAATTGCATCTACACCAAGGCTTGCTCCACGAGTACCTGCACCAATTTCAGAAGGTACTTCTATTAACTTAATATTTTTCATACAAATTTTTTGTTGCCAATTTTTAATTTGGTATCTGGTAATTATATTAACCAGTAGAATAATTTTTAAGTTAAAATATAAAAAATTTCTACAAATTTGGCGCAGCTGCAATTATAAATTTAATTTAAAGCAAGTAATATTTTATTAAATAAAACTATATAGTTCTATTTCCATCAAAATTTTCCAATTCTTTACTTACGGCATTTAAAAATGTACTACCAAGTGCCCCATCAATTATTCTATGGTCATAGCTTAAGGAAATGTACATCATATGGCGAATAGCAATACTATCCCCTTGCGGTGTTTCTACTACCATTGGTCTTTTTTTTATGGCACCTACTGCCATTATAGCTACTTGTGGTTGGTTTATAATTGGCGTACCCATTATACTTCCAAATGTACCTACATTGGTAAGGGTAAAAGTGCCACCAGTTGTATCATCTGGCTTTAATTTATTGCTACGTGCAGCGTTGGCTAATCCATTAACTTGTTTGCAAAGCCCCGTAAGATTTAATTGGTCTGCATTTTTAATAACTGGTACTATCAAATTTCCATTAAGCAATGCAGTAGCCATACCAATATTCAAATCTTTTTTTATAATAATTTTATCTCCATCAATGGAGCTACTAAGCATTGGATATTTTTTTAATGATTTTACAACAGCTTCTACAAACAATGGTGTAAAAGTAATTTTCTGCCCTTCTCTTTTTTCAAAATCTCGTTTTACTTTTTCTCTCCATTGTACTAATGTAGTTACGTCGCATTCTGCAAAGCTTGTTACGTGTGCACTTGTAGCCACACTGTCCGTCATGTGTTTAGATATGAGCTTGCGCATTCTATCCATTTCTATTATTTCTACATTACCACTGTATGCTGTTGTTGCAATATTTACAGTCGAAGTTATTACTGGCGCTACATTAGTTGGCATTAAAACCGCTTGATGGCTTTGTTGTAAAGCAGATATAGCTACTGGTTTGCTTTCAGCAAAACCCTTGCTAGCTATGTAAGCTAATATATCTTTTTTGCTCAATCTACCATCTTGCCCTGTACCTGCTATACTCTCTAATACAGTCATGCTTATTCCTTCGCTTTGCGCAATATTTAAAACCAAAGGGCTATAAAAACGAACAGCATTATTGGTAAAAGCATTTGCAATATTTGCAGTAGGTAGGTATGGTATTTCTTCTACTATTTTTGCCTCTTCATATACGGGTAAAGATGCCACAGGAATAGTACTTACGTTATAAACTGCGCCTGTTCTTATTTTCACTATTATTGTACCAATAGGCACTACATCGTTTTCTGCAAATAATATAGCTTCTATTATTCCTTCTGCAGTAGATGGTACTTCACTATCCACTTTGTCGGTAGCTATGTCTAAAATTGTTTCGTCTTGCGCCACTTTATCGCCCACTTTTTTATGCCATTTAAGTATAGTTGCTTCCATTATACTTTCTCCAAGTTTCGGCATTATTAAATCTACTACGCTCATATATTTTTTATTAAAATTTTCAATTGCAAATGTAGTAATAAGCTAGTAATATAAATTAACGTATTTTAATATGACAGTTACTTGATTTATAGAACTTTTTATTTAATAAACTTTATTATAAATAAATAATAGAGGAGCAAGGCAATGTGCCATTCCCCTTTTTTTATGAAGCTTTTATGAATTATTTTGTAGAAAATAAAATGAGTTTGTAAATTTTGAGTAAAAAATATATTAAAACAAACGAAACAACAAACAATACGATTGATGTATAATTAAAACAAAATATCCGAATCTACATTTAAAAAATAATTTCAAATGAAATTCCTTAAGATATTTCTATAGGTATATACGTTTAGGTCGCACTCCTTTATCGTTTATTATCAATACGTTTGGTTTCATTTTTTACCATTTTTACTATTAATTTGTGGAAAATAGT
>JAYUJS010000353.1:0-2891 GCA_043765095.1 Ferruginibacter sp. | reverse complement strand
TTAAAAACAAATTGAATGCAAAAAACCCTATACAATATATACTTGTATCATTAATAAATTGAAATGCGTTTTTGTATAACAAAATTAATATATGTAAGTACCAAATAAAAGAAAGTTGCATAACTGTACTTCTATATTTTTATCAAAAAAAAAGTGTAAATTACTAGTCAGATATTAAAATAAAGTTGATATTTTATTGTGTAATTAAAAAAATTTAGTTAAGCAAGTATCAACATTTTTTATAAATTGCTTTAACATTTTTTTATTTATACAAAATGATTTAGTTAATAATGAAAAGGTATTCTCATCATAAAAAATTATCGTTGGTAGCAGAACTTTCTGACCTTGCGGTAGTGATTACTGATAAAGATGGGATGATAGACTGGGTTAATAATGCATTTGAACGAAATAGTGGATTTTTACTTTCAGAGATAATTGGAACCAAACCTAGTTCTTTTTTGCAAGGCCCAGCAACTAACTGTGATGCCGTAAATTATATAAGTAATCAATTAAAATTATTGGTACCATTTAATGTAGAAATAATAAACTATACCAAAACACATGAAATGGTATGGCTTAATCTTTTTATTTCCCCCATTTTTGAGCAAGAAGAACATGTAGGATACATATCAGTACAAACTGATATTAGTAAACGTAAAAGATATGAGGCTGAATTATTAAAGGCAAAGGAAGCTGCTGAAGTTGCAGCAAAAGCAAAAGTACATTTTGTATCTGTAGTAAGCCATGAGCTTAGAACGCCATTAAATGCAATATTGGGTTTTACAAATATTATTAGCTTTGAAAACCCAAGGCAAGACCAATTGAATAATTTGAATATGCTCAAATTTTCTGCAGATAATTTAATGCTCCTTATAAATGATATTTTGGATTTTGGAAAAATTAGTGAAGGGAAAGCTGATATTGATTGTATTCCGTTTCAACTAAATGAACTTGCTCATAATTTGCATAAAAATTTTTTACTTTCGGCTACAACAAAAGATATAAATTTATTGTTGAAAGTAGATAATAGTTTACCTAATATTTTACATGGAGACCCCGCAAGATTATTACAAATTTTAACAAATTTATTAAGCAATGCAATAAAATTTTCGAAAGATGGTGATGTTACTTTTGAAATAAGATTGCAATTAATTGAGAATGCAAAAGCACACGTTTTTTTTGCTGTAACTGACACTGGTATTGGTATACCTAAAGAAAAACAAGCTGAAATATTTGAACCTTTTTCACAAGCTGATTCAAGTATTAGTAAAAAATATGGTGGTACTGGTCTTGGTCTTTCTATAGCTAACCAATTAATAAAAACAATGGGAGGCATTTTGCAATTAGAAAGCGATTATAATAAAGGGGCTTGTTTTTATTTTACTATTGCATTACCGATAGGGCATGATACAATTGTAAAAACAATAGAAAATATTTATTTAGACGATACGCATATAGCGCAAATAAAAGATAAAAAAATATTGATAGCGGAAGATAATAAAATGAATGCAATTGTAATAAAAAAAATGCTACAAAGGTGGCCTGTAGAAATTACAATTGCTAAAAACGGAATAGAAGCTATAGAGCTACATGCAAAAAAAGATTATGACATTATATTGATGGATTTACAAATGCCAGAAATGGATGGCTACCAAAGCAGTAGAATAATAAGGGCTGTTAATAAAAATATTCCAATTATAGCATTTACAGCTTCATTGTTAGATGAAACAAAAAAACTTGCATTAGAAAGTGGTATAAACGATTTTATTCTTAAACCATGCGATCCTAAAGCTTTATTTGAAAAACTTTATGAGTATTTAAAATGAAAGATAAATTTATTAATTTCGACTTCTGTAAACTTATTTCAAAACAAATAAATACATTTGGTTTCATAGAGTTTTAACAACCGTTTTGCTATTATATAAAAAACAATACTTTTAGCAAGTTTATAAATAATATTTACGCTTATTTTTTATAGTATGTGCTTTTTACTTATTCAAGTATACCCTTAGCCGCTATCCAACCTGTTGTCCAAGCATTTTGAAAATTAAAACCACCCGTTACACCGTCTACATTTATTATTTCTCCAGCAAAAAATAATCCATTATGCAATTTACTTTGCATTGTGTTTACCTCTATCTCATCTGTTTTTATTCCACCAGCGGTTACAAATTCTTCTTTAAAAGTTGTTTTGCCTTTTACTAAAAATTCGTGCGCACACAAGTTTTTAATCAATTTGTTTTGCTCCTTAGCTGGTAAATCTGCCCAGCGTATATCAACTTTTACTTCGCTAACCTGCAATAGAAATTCCCATAGCCTTGTGGGTAATGAAAATGGATTTTTATTTTGTATTTTGGTAGTGGCCATATCAAACCTTATCAATTGCATTTTATCTTTTAATGTATTTTCATTATAATCTGGAAGCCAATTTATAATAGTTGTAAAATCATAATTGCGTTTAGCAAGTGCTATAGCAGCATAAGCAGAAGTTTTTAAAATGGCTGGGCCGCTCATACCCCAATGCGTTATAAGTAATGGGCCGCTTTGCATATATTTTTCACCTGCTATTTTTACAACAGCATTTTCTACTGATAATCCCATTAAACTAGTTATTGGATTTTTAGGCATATTAAAAGTAAATAAGGATGGTACGGGCGGCTCTACACTATGTCCCAATTTTATAAGCCAATCACTTTGAGATGATTTTTGTGCCCCCCCAGCAGCTACACAAACAAAGTCAGCTATTACTTTTTTTTCTGTATTAGTAGTAAGAACCCATTGGTTATTTTCTTTCTTTATTTCCTTAATAGTAGTATTTATTTCTACAGCCACTTTGTACTTTGTAGCCTCAGTAAGTAAGCAATCTATAATAGTTTGTGAAATATTTGATG
>JAYUJS010000352.1:0-2897 GCA_043765095.1 Ferruginibacter sp. | reverse complement strand
TTTTTTCAAACCCACTACCCAATACAATTTTATCATCTACCTCTAGCCACTTATTTATTACTGTTGCATATACATTTCTAAAATCTACTTTGTATTTTAAATCCCCATCATTCAAGTCTGCAAGGTTGGGCATTTCGTTAAGCAAGCCTTTTTGTTTTAAGCCTCCGCCTATAAAAAACATATTATTTGCTGTACCATGGTCTGTGCCATTGCTAGCATTTTGTGATACCCTTCTACCAAACTCAGAAAAAGTCATCATCAATACATCATCAAATCTTCCATTTCTTTTCATATCAGTTGTAAATGCTTTTACAGCATCGTTCAACTCATCAAACAATCTTTTTTGCTGGTTTTCTTGCCCAGCATGAGTATCAAAACTACCAAGCGAAACGTAGTACACTTTTGTATTTATATCAGATAAAATAAGCGACGAAATGGTATTTAAATCTTTACCTAATGAAGTATTTGGATATGCTTGTGTGCTTGGGTGCAATTTGCTTTGCTGAAAAATATAATCTGCACTGCTAATTGTGTTACTCATTGTTTTGTACAGATAGTCTACTGTTTCTTCTGTGCTTGTGTGTGATGCAGAAATATCTTTATAAAACTTTTCTTTGCTAGTACTGTATAATTTTCGAGGGTCTTTAAATGCTAAGCCATTATTATCTACACCCTTTAAAGCTAGGCTTAGCATATCATCTAGCTCTAGTACTTGCGTAGGTTTATCACAACCTTTGCATTGTGCATCTAAGTACCTGCCTACCCAGCCTGTGTTTACATATTCATTGCTAGCGCTTGCACTATGCCATATATCCATGCTGCGAAAGTGTGAGCGGTCAGGGTTTGGGTATCCCACATTATTTAGTATTGATAAACTTCCATCATCATACAATTCTTTAAAAGCAGTAAGCGATGGGTGCAAACCTACGTCGGTTGTAATACCTAAAGCTTTATCTTTTGCTATACCAATTGTTCTTCTTTCTTTGTAATAAATATCATTGGTTATGGGTATTACTGTATTTAAGCCATCGTTGCCACCGCTAAATTGTAATACCACCACTATCTTATTGCCTGCAGGCACATAGTTTGGTTTTTCAAATGCCTTTAAAAATTTTGGCATCATCATAGTTGCTGTAGCAAGCGAACCCATTTGTATAAAACCTCTGCGTTTAATTAACATGTTTGAAAAGTTAATAGCCCCCTAAATTCCCCGAAGGGGCACTTGTGAACTCTGTAAAAAATAAAGATTTTTATTAAACTTGTTTCTTATTTCTTGTGTCTCGTATCTTATGTCTTGTGTCTTTTATCTTATGTCTTGTATCTTATGTCTTGTATCTTATGTCTTATGTCTTATATCGTATGTCTTGTGTCTTGTAACTTGTGTCTTATATCTCCCACCCTAACACATCTGATACTCTGGCGTACTCATTACATTCACCACTACACTTTTTATAAAATTTTCTCTGCTTTCATTGTTTATATATTTTGCTAAAGTAGCGTCTGTTATTCTTCCTTTTGTTTGCAATAAAGTGTCTATAATTGCTTGCAATAATTGTGGTCTTGCTGTTTTTTCAAAAACTTTATTTACCAATATCCAATCTATATTAGCTGTAGCCCCAGCTTTTGTAAATGCAGCTTTTTTCCCTAGCCTAATCTTTTTTTCTTCTTTCATTCCCATCTCGGTATCATCGTCAGTTTTTGGGCGAATATTTATTTCATCTTTAGAACTCAAGGCTTGTGGTATTTGCAATCGAACCATCAATGTGCTGCTATCTATCCATGCACGTCCACCAGCCCAGCCTGCTACATTTGGCGGATAAAATAATATTTGCCCAAGTACTTTTTGAAACAATAATTGTGCATCATCATTATCTAAATTCATAGGCAAGAATCTGCGTATACCTGCTATTAATTCTATAGGCGATTTTATTTTTACACCTATATTTTTTTGTTCAAAAAACCACTCGCTTGTAAAAATATCTTCTATTAATTTTGAAATATCATAATTACTTTTATAAAATCTTTTGGCAAGCAACTCTACTTTACCATTATCCACTTTTTCATTTACAAAAAATTTATACATTTTTTTACAAATAAAATTTGCTGTTTGTGGGTTCTTTAGCAAAATGTTTATAATATCATCTCCACTAAAATTTCCTGTTTGTGTAAAAAAAGTTTTTGCTCCATCATCATGGGCTCTTTTCCTAAATTCAAATTCTCCTTCTTTATTAAAAGCCCAGCCAGTAAAGGCTCTTGCTCCTTCTTTAATATCATTCTCAGTATAATTGCCCCTACCAAGTGTAAAGAGTTCCATTACTTCTCTTGCAAAATTTTCATTAGGATGCCCTTTTCTATTTTGTTGGTTATTTAAAAACTGTAACATGGCTGGTGATTTGCTTACTGCACGTAACATATCTCCAAAATTGCCTATAGCATTTTCTTTTATAATGTTAAACAACTCTTGGGCATACAATGCATTTCTACTACGGCAAGCAAAATGACCATGCCAAAAAAAAGTAAGTTTTTCCCTTAATTGTGCTTTGCTATTTATCATATTATTAAGCCAAGCAATATTCATATCTTTTAAATCAGCTCTGTATTGTTGTACTATTAATTTTTTTGTAACGGCATCCATTTCTTTATATTGCATGGGTGTACCATCTTCATTCATATAGGCTTTATCATTTTTGGGGTCAGTTGCCACATTCATTTTAGGTGGTGCATCTACAGAGGTAGAAAGCAAAGTTTGCCATAATTCTTTTGTAGAAATATTATCTAATACTGCAATATTTTCTGCCATTGGCCCAAAGCCAGCTCGCCATAAAAGATGTTGATTTTTTATTTTATTACTTAATAGCATAAATACTTTTTTTGTGTTGTAAAAGTAGGACTTGCTT